>JALYYX010000172.1 GCA_030946075.1 Bacteroidota bacterium
GCAATTTTTAAAACACCTGCTGTTGAATTATTGCACACAATTATAACAACCTGTGCAAGAGATGAATTTTTAAAATGATCAATGATCTTATGCGTATTTGTTCCTTTGCCCGATGCAAAAATTGCGATATTATTTTTTGAGTTAGTGTGCATGTTTCTCTACAACTTATTAGCTTGTATCTGCAATTGATTCTTAATATAAAGATGCATGATTATTGTGTAAAAAGTTTGCGCTGCATATTTAATAATAAGTTTTTAGCTTAGTTTAAAAATAATTGCAAACGATAACTACTAATAATAAAAACCTCTGAAACCCACGCCAGACAAGGGAAAAAAAATTTTTGAAATGTTAACAGTTTATCAACATCCTGACTTATTTTTGCACGCAGCCAAAGAATGTTTTTAATCTTGACCAAGCCGTTTAGAGTATGAACCATTACAGAAGATTTATCAGCAGAGTTACAGGCGGAATTATTTTTCTTCTAATTTTTTCTTCTAATTTATTTGCACAAGACGGACAAACTATCTATAAAACTTATTGCGCAAGTTGCCATAAACCTGATGCAGATTTTACAGGACCAGCATTAAAAGGCGCAAGACAAAGGGAGCCATCACCTGATTGGGCTTACAAATGGGTTAACCATGTAGATGAAATGATTGTTTCAGACCCGTATGCAAAAAAACTTTTTGCAGAGCGTGGAACTAAAATGACTGCATTTCCTGACCTTAAAAAAGAAGAAATAAAAGCAGTATTAGACTGGGCAGATGCTTATACACCTCCTGCATCTGCAGCCGGTGCTACAAATGGTAAGCCTGCCGGTGGAGAAGAAGATAATTCTCTTTTATATGGAGTGCTTACTTTAATACTTGCCATAATTGCTCTTATATTATTACAGGTAAACAGCAATCTTAAAAAGCTAAGCGATGAAAAGCAGGGAATAAAAGCCCCTAATCCTGTTCCTTTCTATAGAAATAAAGCTTACTTATTATTAGCAGTTATAGTACTTTTTTTAATTGCCGGATATTATTTAATTGAGGCTGCTATTGGTTTGGGCCGCATGAAAGGATATCAACCCGAACAACCCATTTACTTTTCTCACAAAGTACATGCAGGCACTAATCAGGTGAGTTGCCTTTACTGTCATGGTGGAGCCCAGGATAGTAAACATGCCAACATACCTTCAGTAAATGTTTGTATGAACTGCCACATGTCAATTAAAGATTACAGTGGAGACCCTATAACTAAGGAAGATGGAAGTTCTGTAAATCCAACTGCAGAAATTCAAAAATTGTATCAGTATGCAGGATGGAATCCTTCCATAAAAAAATATGATAATTCGGGCAAACCCATTGAATGGATAAGAATTCATAACCTGCCTGATCATGTTTATTTTAATCATTCACAACACGTAAAAGTTGGGCAACAGAAATGCCAGACATGTCATGGGAATATTCAGGAAATGCCCGAGGTTGCTCAATTTTCCGATCTTAGCATGGGATGGTGCATAAATTGTCACAGAACAACGAATGTTCAGTTTAACGACGGTAAAGGAAATGGAAATAAATTTTATAGTATCTATGAAAAATTTCATGAGGATATAAAAAATGGAAAATACGATAGTGTAACAGTAGAAAGGATCGGGGGAACTGAATGTCAAAAATGTCACTATTAGAAATTATTTGATTAACAGATTATGGAAAAAAAGTACTGGCAAAGTTTTGGTGAACTTAATACATCTGATGAATATAAGAAATCATTAGAGAATGAGTTTAGTGAAGAGCTGCATCCATTAGAAGATATTGATGAAGGCCTTCTCAATGCAAAAACTCCACGCCGCGATTTTTTAAAATATGTGGGATTCAGCACAGCAGCAGCAGCAATTGCAGCAAGTTGTGAGATGCCTGTGCGTAAGGCAGTTCCATATTTAAACAAGCCTGATGATATTGTTCCGGGAATTGCCAATTACTATGCATCTACTTATGTAAGTGATGGGGATGCCATTCCTGTGGTAGTAAAACAAAGAGAAGGCCGCCCCATAAAAATTGAAGGTAATACACTTTCACCTCTTACTAACGGCGGAACCTCAGCCCAGGTGCAGGCTTCAGTGCTTGACCTGTATGATATTTCACGGCTACGTTACCCAATGGCAAATGGGAAAGAAGCTACGTTTGAAGTGATTGATAAAATGATAGCCACAGATTTTGCAAGCCTTGCAGGTAAACCTTTCGTATTGCTTTCTTCATCTATTTCATCGCCAACAGCCAATCAAATTATAAAAGAGTTTTTAGCAAAATATCCCGGTAGTAAACATGTACAATACGATGCAGTTTCTTACAGCGGAATGATTGTAGCTAATCAGGCTTCATTCGGAAAGAAAGCTATTCCTTCTTATCATTTTGAAAATGCAAAAGTGATTGTTAGCCTTGGTGCAGATTTTTTAGGCACATGGTTAAGCCCGGTTGTATTCGCAAAACAATATGCAACAAACCGCAGAATAAATGCAGAGAAACCGGAAATGAGTAAGCACTTTCAATTTGAAAGTTACATGAGTTTAACCGGTGCCAATGCTGATGAAAGATATATGCACAAACCTTCTGAAACCGGGGCTGTTGCTCTTGCATTACTTAATGCATTAGGAGGAAATGCAACTTCAGCATTACAGGGAAATATTGCAGATGGTATAAAAAAAGCTGCTACTGAATTAACAGCAAACAAAGGCGCAGCCTTAGTTGTATGCGGAAGTAATGATCCTAATGTGCAAACAATTGTGAATGCAATTAATAATGCAATTGGCGCTAATGGAAAAACCATGGATTGGGGTTCTACCATAAACACTCGTCAGGGAGTGGATGGAGATTTTGCAACGCTTGTGAATGATATGAATGCCGGAAATGTGGGAGCATTACTCATCTACGGTCCCAATCCTGCCTACAATTATTTTGATGCTGACAAGTTTAAAGTTGGTTTAAAAAAATGCCCTGTCACCATTTCATTCAACGAAAAAATGGATGAAACAACAGAGCTATGTAAATATATTCTTCCATCACATCACTGGTTGGAAAGTTGGGGAGATGCTGAACCGCAAACAGGGTTTGTAGGTTTGATACAACCCTTGATTCATCCTCTTTTTAAAACAAGGCAATTTGAAGATTCATTATTAAAATGGACAGGCAATGCTTCCGATTACCATACTTATTTTCAAAATTATTGGACTGGTAAACTCGGCGGTATAGATAAATTTAATACCGCTTTGCAGGATGGTGTAATTCATAGTGTCAATGCAAAGGAGGCTCAAAATAATTCAGATACCACAGGTATTTTAAAAGCGATTACCACTTCGCTTTCCATGTCTGGTGCAGGTTTCAGCGGAAACGTTGCTGATGCATCCGCAAAAATCGGCGGAGTAAAAGGTGGACAAACAGAAGTTGTTTTGTATCAAAAAGTTTCATTGGGCACTGGTCATCAAGCTAACAACCCCTGGCTACAGGAATTGCCCGATCCTATAACAAGAGCATGCTGGGATAACTATGCAATGATATCTCCATCTATGGGTAAATCATTATTCAACATAGATGTTTTTAATAGAAATGATACGGACAAATATGAAGTGAATCCTGAAAAGCCTGTTGTAAAAATTACGGCTAACGGAAAAACCATTCAACTTCCTGTTCTTATAATTCCCGGCATACATCCTAATGTAATTGCATTGGCGGTAGGTTATGGAAGACAAAGCAGTAATAAAGATAATACTCCAGAATATATTGGAAGAGCAGCAAACGGTGCCGGTATAAATGTTTACCCGCTTGCAACTTTTAATGGCGCTACAGTAGATTATTATGCAGCTGCAACAATTGATAAAACAGGCTTTACTTATGCTGTTGCACAAGCCCAGGTTCATAATGTAACAGAAGGAAGGCCTATAATAAAAGAAACATCTCTTGCAAAATTTATAGAAAACCCCAAAGAGTTAGGAAAAGAAGAGGAAGAAGAATTAAAAAAATTCGGGAACGATTTTGTTAAGGATGCTACATTATACCCTTACTTTGATAAGCCGGGAATTAAGTGGGGAATGAGCATTGACTTAAATACATGTACAGGTTGCAGCGCATGTGTTGTAGCATGTCATGCAGAAAACAATATTCCTGTAGTGGGTAAAAATGAAGTGGCAAGATTTCATGATATGCACTGGCTTCGTATCGATCGCTATTTTGCTGGCGATGCCGATAACCCTGAAGTGCTTTTCCAGCCGATGCTTTGCCAGCATTGCGATAATGCTCCTTGCGAAAATGTTTGTCCGGTATCTGCAACCACCCATAGCAGTGAAGGTTTAAATCAAATGGCTTACAACAGATGTATCGGTACAAGATACTGTGCTAACAACTGTCCTTATAAAGTAAGAAGATTTAATTGGGCTGATTATACCGGTGCTGATAGTTTTCCTGATAACCAGAGAGGAATAATTTCAGATGTTACAATGATGATGAATGAAGATTTACCAAGAATGGTTTTAAATCCGGATGTAGTTGTGCGTTCACATGGTGTTATGGAAAAATGTTCTTTTTGTGTACAGCGTTTACAGGAAGGAAAATTAGATGCTAAAAAAGAAAACCGTGTAGTAAAAGATGGAGAAATACAAACGGCATGTATGCAGGCATGCCCCACCAATGCAATTGTTTTCAGTAATGTTAATGATAAGGAAAGCCGGGTTTCCAAAATAAGAAATGTAGAACAAAAAGAGAGATTATTTTATGTGCTGGAGCAACTTCATACACTTAGTAATGTGAACTATCTTGCTAAAATAAGGAACACAGATAGAGAAGTTGGTATTAGAAATGTGGGTTCACCAAAAGAACCTGCCTAAATAGTTATAAGAACAAAGTAATAATAGCTATATCCGCCGCAGCGGAGAAAAGCTTAAAGCTTAATTCGATATGTCATTATTAAAATACGAATCACAATTAAGAGAGCCGTTGGTGGATGGTGACAAAGATTATCATCAGATAACTGAAGATATTTGCCGCCCTATTGAAACCAGGCCTACAACCCTTTGGTACATTGGCTTTGCTATTGCGGTTTGTTTATTATTATTTGGTGTTTATTCGGTATATCGTGAAGTTACTTATGGTACAGGACAGTGGAATCTTAATAAAACAGTTGGCTGGGGTTGGGATATTACAAACTTTGTATGGTGGATTGGTATTGGTCATGCCGGAACATTAATTTCTGCAATCTTATTATTATTTCGGCAGGGATGGAGAACAGGTGTAAACCGTGCCGCTGAAGCAATGACAATTTTTGCAGTCATCTGCGCAGGTCAATTCCCCATATTTCACATGGGCAGAGTTTGGATGTTTTTCTTTGTACTCCCTTATCCAAATACCCGTGGACCGGTTTGGCCAAACTTTGCCTCACCACTAATGTGGGATGTATTTGCAGTATCAACTTATTTTACTGTATCATTATTATTCTGGTACACAGGCTTATTGCCTGATCTGGCAACTTTACGGGACAGAGCAAAAACAAAATTCCGGAAATTCTTTTATGGCCTTACATCTTTCGGATGGAATGGAAGTACAAAACATTGGCAGCGTCACGAAAGTTTAGCATTGGTATTAGCCGGTATAAGTGCCCCGCTTGTATTATCTGTTCACACAATTGTATCGTTCGACTTTGCTACATCCGTTGTTCCGGGATGGCATACAACAATATTTCCTCCATACTTTGTTGCAGGTGCCATTTTTTCAGGGTTTGCAATGGTGCAATCTCTTTTAATTATTACTCGTAAAGTTTTAAATCTTGAAGATTATATAACTGTTGGTCACATAGAGGCGATGAATAAAGTAATTGTGTTAACAGGCTCAATAGTAGGCTGCGCCTACCTTACAGAATTATTTGTTGCGTGGTATGGGCAAAACCAATACGAGTGGTGGGCATTCAGGCAGAACAGGGTTAATCTTTTTAGCCCTTATGGATGGGCATATTATGGTATGATGTTTTGTAATGTTGTTTCTCCACAATTATTCTGGTCAAGAAAATTAAGGAGAAATATTGCATTCACTTTTTTCATGTCAGTTTTAATAAACGTAGGTATGTGGTTTGAAAGATTTGTGATCATTGTTACATCTATCTACAGAGATTATCTTCCATCTGCCTGGAGCACTTATTACAGCCCTACCATTTGGGAGATTGGATTTTATTTGGGAACATTTGGATTATTCTTTACGTGTTACTTTTTGTTTGCGAAATTCTTCCCTGTTATTGCAGTGGCCGAGATAAAAGCAATTTTAAAAACGAGCGGTGAAAATTATAAAACTAAAATGACGGCAACCGAAAAAATGGATGCCGATAAATTTTATATTGAAGAAGTGGAACATGCCCCCCACTAAATCTCCCCTGAAAGGGAGACTTACGAAGGCATAAAATATTTGTAGTGTAAAAAAGTAATGAAGATTAAATTATTATAAACTTAAAAAAGCCTCCCTTTAGGGAGGTGGGAGGGTGGTATGATTAAAAAATTTGTAGTTGGTTGTTTTAATGATGAAAAAGTTTTATTCCCTGCGATTAAAAATATTCGCAAAGCAGGTTATAAAATTCATGATGTTTACACACCATTTCCTGTGCATGGGCTCGATCATGCTATAGGCATAAGAGAAACAAGTTTACATACAGCCGGTTTTCTTTTTGGTATTACAGGAACCGCTACTGCATTGGGTTGCATGGGTTATATCTTTACAAGAGACTGGCCTTTGAACATTGGTGGTAAGCCACATTTTCCTTTGCCTGCATTCATCCCTATCACTTTTGAAACAACAGTTTTATTTGCATCAGTAGGAATGGTTTGGGCTTTTTGTTACTTATGTCAAATGATGCCGGGAGTAAAAAAACATCATTTTAACTTACGTGCAACTGACGATTTGTTTGTAACAGTAATTGAATGCACAGCAAAATCTAACGAAACAGAAATAGCTGCTTTTATGCAAAATAATGGAGCAATTGAAGTAAATGTTCAGGAAGCTGAAACCGGATGGTGGTTTGGTAGTTATGCTAAACAACAAAAATTATACAGGCACGAAGAAGTTGGATATTAAAGAAGAATTGAAAATTGAGAATTGTATGTTAGGTGTTATGAATAAAATAAAATTTATTTTAATTATTACAGGAGTTTTTGTAACAACTATTTTGTTTAGTTGCGGAAGTAAACGTGAGCCGGGAAGAATTTATATGCCGGATATGGCTTACAGCAGGGCTTTTGAAGCATATGCACCAAATAATTTAAAACAAGAAGGGATAAATTATATTAATTATCCCGTAGAAGGAACAATTAGAAGAGGTGATCTTTTTCCTTATACTTTATCAAATGATTCAAATGGGTATAAGATGGCTGCACAAATTAAAAATCCTTTGCCGCGTTTGGATTCTAATCAGTTATTAGAAGCCCAAAGATTATTTATGATTAATTGTGCAATATGCCATGGGCCAAACATGGATGCGCAGGGGCCTCTGGCCGGAAAAGTAGGTGGAATTGCTAACCTAAAGTTGCCTCAATATGTAAGTGAATCAGAAGGGCAAATGTTTCATGTAGTTACTTATGGAAAAAACAATATGGGAAGCTATGCATCGCAATTAAACAGAATTCAAAGATGGATGGTGATACAATATATAAAATCAGAACAGGCAAAATCAACAAGTGCTAAGGACAGCAGTTCCACAAAAAC
Organism: Bacteroidota bacterium; assembly: GCA_030946075.1. Classification (GTDB taxonomy): domain Bacteria; phylum Bacteroidota; class Bacteroidia; order Chitinophagales; family Chitinophagaceae; genus Ginsengibacter. The sequence goes on from JALYYX010000172.1 coordinate 7,716, forward strand.
AACTGCTACAGCCACACCGGGGAAAGATACAACAGCGAAAAAATAAAACTATTAATAAAAATAATTTAATGAACAATCATTTTGTAATACCGGATGGATTTAAAAAATGGTCGACAGGACTTATGATTGTGGGTTTACTGTCGCTGTTAGGAGGTTTATTTTTTCTACATCCCGGAGCAGGCTCACAAGGCGATAATGTAAGCAGCACAAGGTTTTGGGCAGTGCTGTTGCAAAATAGTATTTACTGGTTGCTGCTGGTAAATGTAAGCATGTTCTTTATGTGTATTCACACATTAGCTATGGGTGCATGGCAGATTGCTTTTAAAAGAGTCACTGAAGCTATTTCTTCTGTTGTACCTATAATGGGATTGCTAACATTTGTAATAATCTTAAGCATAGTTTTCGGACATCGTACTGATATTTACCCATGGCTTGACAGAGCGGCCGTGGCCACTGATAAAGGATTAAGTGGAAATGGAAAATCCATATTTTTGAGTCCTGCTTTTTATACACTGTTTTCTATTATAACATTAGTATTATGGGTTTTCATTGGTAAAAAAATGAGACGGTTTAGCATTGAATCTGATGCTGAGGGAAACATGGATTTTGAAAGAGCTAACAGATGGAATTTAAAAAATATAAAATGGGCTGCTGCTTTTGTTGTTATATACGGATTAACAATAGGCTCAACATTACCCTGGCTATGGATCATGAGCATTGATCCTCATTGGGCAAGCACAATGTTTAGCTGGTACACCTTTGCAAGTACTTTTGTTTCCGGAATAGCCTTGATAACATTGTTCGTTATCTATTTAAAAAATAGGGGAGAGCTGGAATATGTAACCCATGAACATCTTCATGATCTGGGTAAATATATGTTTGCCTTCTCAATTTTCTGGACGTATTTGTGGTTTTCCCAATACATGCTAATTTGGTACAGTAACCAGCCGGAAGAAACTATATATTTTATCCAACGCATTGGAACAGCCGCACATCCAGGCCCGTATAAAGGATTATTTTTCTTTAACCTTATTATAAATTTTGTTTGCCCTATTTTAATATTAATGAAGAAGGCAGCTAAAAGAAATTATACACTTATGACTTTTATGTGCGTGCTTATAATTTTCGGTCATTGGATTGATTTGTATATGATGGTTATGCCGGGAACTGTAAAAGGTGATCCTCATTTAAGCTGGTATGAGTTTGGTATTCCATTAGGTTTTATAGGATTTATAATGTGGGGAGTAGGAAGATTTTTATCAACGGTTCCTTTAACGCCTAAAAATCATCCGTTCCTGAAAGAAAGTATTATACACCATACGTAAAAAGTTTAGAAGGTTTAGAAGGTTTAGAAGGTTTAGAAAGTTTAGAAGTTGAGTGTTGAATATTGATTATTGGGTGTTGACTATTTTTGTTGAATAAAGTGATGATGTACAAGAGTGCGACGCCAATGAAGCTGCACAAAGATTTGAAGCCGGAAACAAAAAATTTTTTAATAACCTGTTTGATAAAAAATAAAAAGTTTTTGAAATAGCATGAATAACTTTTTTTTGATAGCGATTGTTGTAATGATATTCCTGCTCATCTTTCAGATTGCAAAGGCGAGTGAGTATGTAAGTGTTTTAAAAGGAGAAGAAAAATCACGCAAGCAAACCAACAGAATTAATGGATTTCTTTTAGTGGCTTTTTTATTTTTAGGATTGGTTGGCGTGTGGTGGTGTAATGATCTGTATTATGGTAAAACACTTTTCCCCCAAGGGTCTGCATCCGTTGAAGGTGAGAATATTGATACAATGATGTGGATTACCATTGCAGTAACAGGCGTTGTGTTTTTTATTACACAAATATTATTATTCTGGTTTTCATTTAAGTATCAGGAAAGTGATACACGAAAGGCATATTATTTTACACACAATAATAAACTTGAGTTGTTATGGACAGGGGTACCTGCCATTGTATTAACTGTTCTTGTAGTTTTTGGATTAAAGTATTGGTTTAAATTTACCGGAGATGCTCCAAAAGATTCTCAACTGATTGAAATTACCGGTCATCAGTTTGATTGGGAGTTTCGTTATCCCGGTAAAGATGGAGTGCTGGGCAAAAAGAATTTTAAATTAACAGACCCTGCTAAGCGAAATCCTTTAGGCGTTGACTGGAATGATGAGGCAAGCCACGATGATATTCATGTGCAACACATAATGCATGCAGTTGTTGGCAAGCCTGTAAAACTGGTAATTAATTCCCAGGATGTAATTCACGATGTTGGTCTTTCTCATTTCAGAATGAAGATGGATGCTGTTCCCGGCATTCCCACCACTTTATGGTTTACTCCAAAGTATACTACTGAGCAAATGAAAGTTAGAACGAGCAATGCCAATTTTGTTTATGAAATATCATGCGATCAGATTTGCGGAAAAGGGCATTTTAGTATGAAGGGAATAATTATTGTGGAATCTCAACAGGATTTTGATAAATGGATAGCAGGAGAAAAACCTGAATATTACAAAGCATTTCCTGATAAAGATCCAAACCCAACACCAACAAAAGATTCAACAGCTACAGCTGCAAAGCCTGTAGCAATGACAACGAAATAAAATTTAACCGTAAAGGGTTTAAAAAATATTACAATGAATAACGAAGCAATTTTGCACGAACACCTTACAGGCACCCATGATGCTGATCATGCCCACGAGCATCACCATCATGAAACATTTATAACCAAATATGTTTTTAGCCAGGATCATAAAATGATAGCAAAACAATTCCTTATCACAGGAATGGTTTGGGCAATTATCGGCGGATTATTTTCGGTTATATTTCGTTTGCAACTTGGTTATCCTGAATCTACATTTCCATGGCTTGAAGATTTTTTAGGGCATTGGGCAAAAGGAGGAAAGCTTGATCCTGAATTTTATTATTCTTTAGTAACAATGCACGGAACTGTACTTGTATTCTTTGTTTTAACTGCAGGATTGAGCGGAACATTTTCAAACTTTTTAATTCCATTGCAGTGTGGCGCCAGAGATATGGCATCCCCGTTTTTAAATATGCTCAGCTATTGGTTCTTCTTTACTGCATCAGTTGTAATGTTTGCATCATTGTTTGTACAAACAGGTCCTGCAAGTGGCGGATGGACAATCTATCCTCCCTTAAGCGCTCTGGGAGAGGCTTCTGACGGTTCAAAGATCGGTGTTGATCTCTGGCTTATCAGCATGGCTTTATTTATTATCAATGCATTACTCGGAGGACTTAATTATATAACTACTGTGCTCAACATGCGTACGAAAGGTATGAGTATGACACGGATGCCGTTAACTATGTGGGCCTTTTTCTTTACTGCAGTGTTAGGTGTTCTTTCATTCCCTGTATTATTATCCGGCGCTATACTTTTATTGTTCGATAGAAATTTAGGAACTAGTTTCTACTTAAGTGATATTGTTATCAATGGAAAAATTTTACCAAATGAAGGCGGAAGTCCAATCTTATTCCAGCATTTGTTTTGGTTCCTTGGCCATCCCGAAGTATACATTATTATTTTACCGGCAATGGGAATTGCGTCGGAAGTTATGTCCATTAATTCACGGAAACCAATATTTGGTTATATGGCAATGGTGGGTTCCTTATTTGCCATTACAGCATTGGCGTTTTTAGTGTGGGCGCATCACATGTTTGTAACAGGATTAAATCCGTTCCTTGGCTCCTTCTTTGTTTTGCTTACATTATTAATTGCAGTGCCATCGGCTATAAAAGTATTTAACTGGCTTACTACTTTGTGGCGGGGAAACATTCGGTTCACACCAGCTATGCTATTTTCCATTGGCTTTGTTAGTTTATTTATCTCAGGTGGGTTAACAGGTGTTTTTCTTGGTAACTCTGCACTCGATATTCATCTTCATGATACCTATTTTATAGTTGCGCATTTTCATATTGTGATGGGTGTTGCCGGATTTTTTGGAATGTTCGCAGGGCTTTATCACTGGTATCCAAAAATGTATGGCAGGTATATGAACAATACTTTATCCTACATTCACTTTTGGGTTACTATGATTGGCGCTTATCTTATTTTCTGGCCTATGCATTACGAAGGCTTAGCCGGAATGCCCCGTCGTTACTACGATTTCAGCAGTTGGGAATCATTTAAAATGTTTGGTGGCTTAAATCAGTTCATCAGTTTTGTTTCAATTATAGTTTTTTCAGCGCAGCTTTTATTTGTGTTCAATTTCTTTTATTCAATATTTAAAGGAAGAAAAGTGACAACGCAAAATCCATGGGGCGGAACTACGCTGGAATGGACAACACCAATTCGTCCGGGGCATGGAAACTGGGTCGGAGAAATTCCTGAAGTGCATCGCTGGGCTTATGATTATGGGAAAGATGGCAGAGAATTTATTCCGCAAACAGAACCTGTAGGAGAGAATGAAAGTAAGCATTGACGGGTATGATTTTTTGAAGAGGATGAAAAAAATATTCAAAATAAACTGCCCTGAATTATATCGGGGCTTTTTTAAAAGAAGATTATTTTGATAGCAATGGATAAAGAGATGCCTGTAAACTCAGCATCGTTTGTGTTAGCAAGTAAAGTGAAAGATTATTTTCAACTCATAAAATTCACATTGAGTTTTATGGTTGTATTTAGTTGTGTAGTTTGTTACTTGCTTGCCCCAAATGTAAAGTTTAATATCATTTCCGTCCTTTTATTATTTATTGCAGGAATGCTGATAACCGGTTCGGCCAATGCCATTAACCAGGCTGTTGAAAAAGATACAGATGCTTTGATGAAACGCACTGCAGGCAGGCCAGTAGCCGCAGGCAGAATGAGTGCTAACGAGGCTTTTACTTTTGCAGGAATAACAGGAATTATCGGTGTGCTTATCATGTGGCAATGTTTCAACTTTGCCAGTGCAATGATCGGGTTGTTCAGTTTGTTTTTGTACGCATTCATTTATACGCCACTAAAAAAAATAAATTCTGTAGCAGTTTTGGTTGGCGCTTTTCCCGGTGCATTGCCTTGTTTAATCGGTTGGGTTGCAGGCACAAATGAATTTAGTATTGGTGGATGGATATTATTCGGCATACAATTTCTTTGGCAGTTCCCGCATTTTTGGGCAATTGCATGGGTGGCACACAAAGATTATTCTAAAGCAGGATTTAAATTATTACCCAGCCAAAAAGGACCGACAAAATTTACTGCAGCACAAACTGTGATGTATTCTATGCTGATGATACCAGTGGGCATGCTGCCTTTTTATTTTAAAATCAGCGGCATC
>JALYYX010000181.1 GCA_030946075.1 Bacteroidota bacterium
TCAATTTGTGTTGCAGCGAATTTATTCCACTGGAATCCAAAATTTTCTGTGTAATTATCATCAGCTACTATGCGGTAAGCCCCATTTTTTAAAGGGAATACAATACTAGTATTGTCACTCAATCCGGCATCCTCGGCAATAAGGGCTTGATTGGTAAAGGGGTTTATAACTTCAATGTGCATAATCTTGTTCTTAAACGTAAGCCTACACCTTTTATTTTTTATCTATCAGTTGTCAGATAATATTTCTTTAAATTGTTTTGCGATTATTCCAATATCAAAATCCTTAGCTCTTTCATACGCATTGGCCTTTAAAGTTTTGAGCAACGTTTTATCCAAATAAATCATTCGCATAGCATTTGCCAGCACATTAGAATTTTTTACAGGTACAAGAATACCATATTTTGCGATTTCAAAATCATCTTTCAAAATTTTATAAATATCTGTTTCAGGCGCTAATATTTCTCTTGGTCCGGATTGGCAGTCAGTGGATATTACCGGTAAATTACAGGCCAAAGCTTCCTGAACAGAATTTGGAAAACCTTCAAAGTCTGATGACAAAATAAAACAATCTGCCCTTGATAAATATTTATAAGGATTATTATCAAAGCTCTGAAAAATAATTTTTGATTGAAGGTTTAATCTCTGAACTTTTTGTTTCAGTTTTATTTCATCTTCTCCTTTACCGATAAGAAGGAGTTGGCAATCCAGATCTTTTATTTTATCAAAAGCATCTATCATCATTTCAAAATTCTTTTCACGTCTAAAACCTCCAACGCTAATAAAAGTAAAAATTTTAAATAAAGCATCACTCACACTTTCCATGCTTTGGATTTGTATGCTTTCTAAGTTTACAGGGTTGTTTATCACTTTGTACTTTACAGATATATTGAAATTGTTTTCAAGATCTGATTGTATTAATAATGAATTAGGAATGATAAGATCAGCCTTGTTATATAATTTTTTGGTTAAAAATTTGCCAATGAGCTTACCTGTTTTCCCAACAAATTTTAAATAATTGGTTAAGTATGTTCGTTCACTGATTATTATCCTTGATTGTGATCCGTACATCCTGCTCAGGCAATTAATATAATTAGCTCTTTTTAAAAATGAGAGGCTTGTTTCAATATTATTTTGTTTGCAAAATTTTTTATACCTCAATGCCAGTAAAGGAAGTTTGATAAGTTTTACTATGCCATTTTCCTTTGATGATTGATTGAGGCAAAATATTTTTTGTTCTTCAGGTACTTGGTATTCGATTTTATTATAAAGCAAAAAAAGATAAATATCAAAGTCGTTTTTAAGCTCATTCAAAAGCAGCGAAACCACACGTTCCGCGCCTCCTGCAGTTAGGGAATTAATAAAAATAGAAACGCTCTTTTTTTTCATTTAAAATTAAAAAGTTTAGTTTACCGGCTACGGGCACTAACTTAGTGCGGTAAAATTATAAGAATAAAAGAACGTTTATATATAAAGATGATATTTATTAACATGCCATGAAATTTAGTGGTCAACTTCCATATATATTAACCTGGGACGATCTTTATCTTACTCCGATTTATATTTTACTAATCTTATTAATTGTACGGAAGTGGCGAAAACGGTATGCCGACTCTCCTTTAAAAAAATATATTTATCCAGCTCTTTTATGCAGAATATTTGGTTGTATTTTTTTAGCATTGATGCTTAATTTTTATTATGGATACGGTGATACGTTTTCATATTTCACAGGTGGGAGGGAAATATGGTCTGCATTTATTAAACATCCAAAAGTTGCGTGGGAAATTCTAACCACTGATCCTCAAAATTATTCTTCAGATGCTTTGGAATACGCATTGCACTCGGGTTACACAGGGTTTGCATCATCGTATTATGTAATGTTCAGGGCTGCAGGTGTAATAGCATTATTTTGCTTTGGAACTTATTTGCCCATTGCGCTCGTTTTCACCTTGCTCTCGTTTTGGGGAGCATGGATGATATTTTTAGTTTTTAATGAGCGGTATCCTCATCTGCAAAAATATATTGCCATCACTACTTTATTTATACCCTCAGTTATTATATGGACAACAGGAATTCTTAAAGAACCGCTTTGCATGTTTGGCCTTGGAATATGTTTTTATACTTTCAATAATATTTTAAACGGAAGAAAAATTAAGCGAAGTATAATTTATTTTGCGACCGGCGCTCTTATTTTGCTGAGTGTAAAAAATTATATTTTTTATCTATTTATTGCGGCTGCCTGTGTTTGGAGTTATAAATCTTTTGTAAATCACATCACTTCTTCATTTATTAAGTTAATTATTAAGGGAACTATTTACCTTCTTTTTTTAATTGCAATCATTTATTTTTTTGCAGACAATAATAATATTGTTCAAACTTCTTTTACAGATTATTTTACCAAGGCAGCGCATTTGCAAACCGTAATGACTACGATAAATATTGATTATAACAGTGGTTCAGGTTACACACTTCCTATAAACGATCTTTCAGGGTTTGGTCTTATAACAAGCTTTTTATTATCGCTAAATGTGGCATTGTTCCGGCCATATATTTGGGAATGTACAAACCCGCTGATGGTGCTTAATTTTATTGAAAGTTTCGCAACTTTTCTGTTAGTAATATTTCTTTTGTTTAAAACAGGCCCCGTAAAAATTTACAGGGGTTTGAAAGACCCGGTATTGCTTTTTTCCTTGCTTTTCTCTTTGATGATGGCAGCCCTTGTGGGATTTGTATCTTTTAATTTTGGTACACTTATCCGGTATAAAACTCCCTTCGAGCCTTTTTTTTATACAATGCTTGTAATTATTTTACTTAATAAGATTCCCATTAAAGCCTCACAAATTACTCTTGAATAAAGCACAGTAGGGTGTTGCCATAAAAAATTACATCCACCTGTTCCACCACATTTGAAACATTAAGAGCAGCCAAACCTGCGTTTCACTATTGTGTTTTCCTGAAAGAAATTCATCTCTCAGCTTAATTGCATTCTTAATATTAATAAAATCATGCTTTGCTAATTGTTCTTCATTTATGTAAGAAAATAACAGCTCTTTCATATCTGTTTTAAGCCATTCATAAACGGGCAAACCAAAGCCGGTTTTAGGCCTGTCGAGCAATTCTTTTGGAATGTATTTGTGAACAATTTTTTTGAGAAGATATTTTTTACTGCCATTTTTATACTTTAAATCAGATGGAAGTTGTGCCACAAATTCAATTATTCTTTGATCAAGAAAAGGCTCTCTTCCTTCGAGCCCTACGCTCATGGTGGCTCTGTCCA
>JALYYX010000205.1 GCA_030946075.1 Bacteroidota bacterium
GTACCATCCGGTGCAGTTATACACACAAAAACATCTTTCGCACCGCTTGGTGTTATCCTGTTGTCAAGATCAAAAGTTATTCTTAATTTATCAACTCTTTTTGCCGTTGTGGTTTCCTTCTCTTTATTACCTTTTTCTTTTAAGCCTACTATAGTAAAATTTGATGCATGCAAAGTAGAACCAACATCTATAACATCTTCTTTCTGTTTTATTACATTTTTTGCGGAATCATAATCTCTGGTAACTGCTTCTTTTTGTTCTGTCACAATTCTTTTTTCTTCTGTTAGTTTAACTTTTTCTCCCTGTAGTTTTGATATTTCAGCTGTATATGTATCTATGTTCCCTTTTAATTGTGCAATCAGGTTTCTTGCTTCTGTTAATTGTCCTGCCGTTGCATTTTTATCATTTAAAATTGACTGCACCCTTGTTTTAAGAGCTTCAATATCTTTGTCTTTTGTTTTTATCAGGCTGTCTGCTTTTACATTGGTTGTTTTCAATTCGTCCAGTCTTCTTACGGCATCGTTCAGCTCTGTTTGTAATTGATTTTTTGATGAATCACTTGCAACAATCTGTGTGGTTAATTGTTGCTTTTCCTGTTTGGTTTGGTTTTTATCCCAGATAATATAACCCCATGTGCCAAGCAAGGCAACCAATAAAATTCCTGTTGCAATAGTGCGATAATCATTTTTTTTGGGAGTTGGTTTTTCTTCCGGAGTTGTTCCTGCAGGAAAATTTTCATAACTCATAGCGTATTATTTAATGGTTAATAAAGAGATTTGTTTTGTGATAAAAGCAAGTTACGTTTTACAAAATTATGCCAATTGATTAATTAAAAAAGATAAAGTTAAAATAGCAATTAAGAAGTAATATATCTTTGAAAAAATGAGCGCAGAAAAAATAATAACTGACTGGAAGAAGAATATTTTTAAGCCTTTGTACTGGCTGGAAGGGGAGGAAGAATTTTACATTGACAATGTTATGGGTTATGCTGAGCATAGTATTTTATCTGAACATGATGCTGCATTTAATCTTACAATATTTTACGGTAAAGATACCGGCTGGCCGGATGTTGTAAATGCGTGTATGCGCTATCCCATGTTTTCAGAAAAGCAGGTGGTATTATTGAAAGAGGCGCAACAGATGAAAGACATAGATAAGCTTGAAAATTATATTACAAATCCACTGCAGTCAACCGTTTTGGTAATTTCATACAAAGGTAAAACTGTTGATGGGAGAAGTAAACTGGCCAAAATATTAAAACAACATGGAGAAATTTTAAGCACCAAAAAATTATATGATAATCAATTGCCCGGATGGGCAAATGATTTTGTTCAATCGAAAGGTTACACAATAACACCCAGAGCTTTGTCATTATTAGTTGATCATATCGGGAATGATCTAAACCGAATAGCTAATGAGTTGGAAAAGGTTTCTATGAACCTTGCAGCCAGAAAAAATATTACAGAAGATGATATAGAAAAGTTTGTAGGTATAAGTAAAGAATACAATGTATTTGAATTGCAGGAGGCCCTAAGTAATAAAGATCTTGCCAAGGCAATAACAATTATTCAATATTTTGAAGGCAACCCCAAAGCTGCCCCAATACAAATGTTGCTCCCGGCTTTGTATAATCATTTCAGTAAAGTGCTATCGGTTTTTCAAATGACTGATAAAACAGAGAAAGCATTGCGCCCTATTTTCTACAACAACCCTTACGCAGCACGGCAGGCATTGGAAACGGTTTTAAATTATTCTTATTCCGGGGTGGAGCAAACACTTATGCTTTTACATGAGTACAATTTAAAAAGTGTGGGTGTTAATAGCATCGGTATTTCTGATGCATCGCTGATGAAAGAGATGGCGGTAAAAATTATAAATCATACTTAGTTATCTGAAACAGGATTTTTAGGATTTATGGGATTAAAAAGAATACATTATTAAGAATCAAATCTTTTTAATTTATAATCACTATCCTATAATCTTGTAATCTTATAAATCATGGTTCAGATAAATATTTCAGAGCAGCAATTTTATCCTCATTAATTGCCTTTTTTAATTCCTCCAGTCCATCAAATTTTTTTTCTTCTCTTAAAAAATATTTTACATACACCCTTATTTTTTCTCCATAAATATCTT
>JALYYX010000189.1 GCA_030946075.1 Bacteroidota bacterium
TAGACGTCTGGTTCGATAGCGGAGCAATGCCTTATGCCCAATGGCATTTCCCTTTTGAAAACAAGGAAACATTTAAGCAAAATTTCCCTGCAGATTTTATTGCCGAAGGAGTTGACCAGACGAGGGGCTGGTTTTATACCTTACATGCTTTAAGTGTTTTATTGTTTGATTCCGTTGCCTACAAAACTGTTGTAAGCAATGGTTTGGTGTTGGATAAGAATGGCAACAAAATGAGTAAGCGGCTTGGTAACACAGTTGATCCGTTTGAAACAATAAGCATTTTCGGGCCTGATGCCACACGCTGGTATCTTATCACCAATGCATCTCCTTGGGATAGTTTAAAATTTGATATTGAGGGAATTAAAGAAGTGCAACGCAAGTTTTTTGGAACGCTTTACAACACTTATCAATTCTTTGCTTTGTATGCCAATGTAGATGATTTTGATTTCAAAGAAAAATATATTCCTGTAGAAGAAAGGCCTGAAATTGATCGCTGGATATTATCTTCTTTAAACAGCACCATACAGATTGTTGAGGAAAGTTTAAATAATTATGAACCTACGCCTGCAGGAAGAGCAATAGAAAATTTTGTAGATGAACATTTAAGTAACTGGTATGTTCGCTTATGCCGCCGCCGCTTTTGGAAAGGTGAATATGAGCATGATAAAATTTGTGCATACCAAACTTTATATGAATGCCTGGAAACCATTAGCGGTTTAATCGCTCCTATTGCTCCTTTCTTTGCTGAATGGTTATTTAGCAATCTTAATACCATAACGAAAAGAAATAAACATACTTCTGTCCATCATACCAATTTTCCAAAGGTCAGTTCTTCAATAATAAATATTCCTTTAGAGAAAAGAATGCAATTGGCACAGGATGTTTCTTCATTAATACTTTCCCTTCGTAAAAAAGTAAATATTAAAGTAAGACAGCCATTACAAAAGGTATTAATACCTGCTATTGAATCTGATCTTTCAGAAAACATACGATCGGTAGAAGAAATTATTAAAAGCGAAACCAATATTAAAGAAATAGAAATTCTTTCTGCTGATAATGATTTTATAAGGAAGAAGGCAAAAGCCAATTTTAAAACCTTAGGTAAAAAACTGGGGCCTAAAATGAAATGGGCATCTGAACAAATTCAACAATTAAATAATATTGAGATAGATAAAATACAGAAAGGAGATTACATTTTAAATGCTGATTTTGAAATAAAAAAAGAAGAGCCTATATATATAACAAGTGAAGACCTTGAAATAAGTACAGATGAAATTCCCGGATATGAAGTAACATCGAAGGGTTCATTAACGGTAGCTTTGGATGTAACAATTACTGACAAACTAAGAATGGAAGGCGAGGCAAGGGAATTTATAAATCGTATTCAGAATATCAGGAAAGATCAAAAGCTTGATCTTACTGATAAAATATTGGTTAAAGTAGCAGAAATTGGAGTTCTTAAGGAATCAATTACACAATTTAATACTTATATTTGCGCCGAAATTTTGGCAGATAAAGTTGAATTTCTGTCCGAGATTAACGATGGTGTATCCATCGAAGTGAATGACTATCAATTAAAAGTGAACGTAATTAAAAAAAGAGATTAGTATGGCAACCAACAAAAAAGCGGCCAAGCCCGTGTCAAAAAAGCCCTCTGTTAAGGTAGCAGCAAAAAAGGCTGGAGGTAAAAAGGCTGTAAAGTCTGCCCAACCAAAAGCAAAAAACGCTGTAAAGCCTTCAAAACCTATCACAAAGGCTAAATCATCTCCTAAAAAAGTTGCAAAACCAATTAAAAAAACTGCCCCGGCAAAAAAAACTGCTAAGCCGGTTGCTAAAAAAACTGCACCTAAAAAAGTGGCTAAATCTGTAAAAAAATCTACCCCAATTAAAAAAAGCCCTGTTAAACCAGTACCTAAAAAATCAACTTCTATTAATAAAATTGCAGCTTCTGTAAAAAAGCCTGTTAAAGCGGAGAAAGCAAATGCCAAAAAAATTGAAATAAAATCTTTACCAAAGGCAAAGGATATAAAAGTTCCGGCTCCTAAACCAATAGCATTACCAAAGATTACTGCTACAAAAGCACGTAAATATGAACCCGAGTTTACCAGATCAGTATTAGATCAGGCACCCCAGGAAAATTCCGGACCAACTATGCGTTACAGTGATGCAGAATTAAACGAGTTTAGAGAATTGATACAACGAAAACTTGAAACTGCTAAAAAAGAATTAGGCTACCTGCAGGGGCTAATTACAAGGAAAGATGAAATGGGAGGGGATGATACTGATAATCGCTACATGACCATGGAAGATGGAAGTCTTAGTATGGAAAGAGAACAACTAAGCCAGATGGCCAGCCGCCAGATAACTTTTATAGATCATCTTGAAAAGGCAATGATGCGTATAGAAAATAAAACCTACGGTATTTGCAGGGTAACAGGAAAATTAATTGATAAAGCCAGGCTGCGTGCAGTTCCCCATGCTACTCTTTCTATTGAAGCTAAAATGGGAATTGCCAAATAGTTTATATTATCATTTCTATTTAGTATTTTGTATAGCAATTATTTGTGGCAGAAGTATATTCTGCAATCTTTTGATATAACCCGCTATTCGTCCGATACCTTTTGTAAAAATCCTTCATTACATTACGTTTCTGTTACTCCAAAGAAACACGTAAGCATATTTTCTTTTAAGTATACCTAAATGAAAAAAATTACCTGCAATACAATAGTTGGTTGCATTTCAGCATTTGTTATACTAATTCTTTGCTTAAGCACATCAATATCTTTTGCTCAATTCAGAAATTATAGTATTGTTTATTCTGCCAATGCCAAAGGCAACATTACAATGTTCGGCAATACATTAATGGCTATAGTTGATAATGGAATAATAAATACAACTAAGATGAATGACAACAGTACGGACGGAAACAGTACTTATGGAAATGATTTTGAGAATATGCAATATGTGGATGTAGATGGTAATGGGTTTTTCGGCTCCGGCACAAGAAATTCATCTACCGCAGATTTAGTATTACCGGCTGGTGGCAACACAATTAAATTAGCCCGTTTATATTGGGGAGGCCGCGTAAAGAATGCTGATTTTGACCTTAGCCAACCGGAAAATAAAAAAATTAAAATCAGAAAAGGAACCTTACTTGGCTATACTGAATTTACTGCCACACAAATTGATGCGGATAATTTTATTCAAAATAATGAGCCCTATAAAAGATACCAGGCATTTGCTGATATTACCTCTTTCGTTCAAACTTATGGAACAGGAACTTATTCTGTTGGCAACGCCCCATTATCGACAGGCGCAATAGATAATGGTGGCAATTATGGAGCATGGTGTATTGTTGTTGTTTATGAAAATCCTTCTTTAAATTATAACAGTTTACGGCTTTACGATGGCTTTCAAAATGTATTTAATAATGGTAATCTTCTTACCACATCTGTTACATTAACCGGGTTAAATGTTCCTTCGGGCACACTCTCTGCCGGTGATGCTAAAATGGGGGTAATGGTTTGGGAAGGAGACGCCAATTTGCAGGGAGATTTTCTAAAGATAAATGATAACCTTTTTTCTAACGGCATTAATGCCATAGATAACCCGTGGAACGGAACAATAAGTGATAACGGAATTCATATCACAACAAAAAATCCTAATTATACAAACCAGATGGGAATTGACATTGATCAGCTTGATGTTAGTACGGGCTATGGTATATTACCAAATGCCACTACCGCAACATTACAATTCGGTACCGAAGCAGACCAATATTTTCCGGGCATTTTTAGTTTTGTTATTAAAATGAAAGATCCGACAATTACGCTTAATAAATTTGTTGCCGATGCAAATAATAATGGCAAAGCAGAAATTGG
>JALYYX010000191.1 GCA_030946075.1 Bacteroidota bacterium
CCAATTTCTACTTTCAAATTCATTTCTTCCATGAATTCTCTTTTTAAACAATCTCTTGTTCCTTCACCTTTTTCCAATCCGCCGCCCGGAAATTTTGTAATGTATTTTCCTCTTACTATTTCATCAGTAACCAATATTTGCTTTTGTTCATTAATAAGAATTCCATATATACGAATGTTAAACATGACTGATGTTATCCTGAGCTTGCCGAAGTTGAGAGTCAATACATTGTTCATCCAGGCTTCGACAGGCTCAGCCTGACAATATTTTTTAATCAGGAATATTTATCTCTCCTTTGAAAACAAATTCGGCGGGACCATTGAGCCAGATATTTTCAAAACTTGTATCACTTATTTTATCAAACTCAACATTTAAATTTCCTCCGGGAGTTTTTACATCAACACGGTTAAAGCCATTATCATTATGTGCAGCAATAAGTGCAGAAGCAGTAACTCCAGTGCCGCAACTCAGTGTTTCATCTTCAACGCCACGTTCATAAGTTCGTACATAAATTTTGTCATCATCCATTGTTTCAATAAAATTAACATTGATGCCATCCTTCTCAAACGCAGTACTGTAGCGGATTATGCGGCCAGAGCTTTTTACATCCATTTTCATTATATCTCTTATATATTTTACATAATGAGGTGAGCCCGTATTTAGAATAAAATAATTTGAATGAACTTCCACATTGTTTACATCACTCATCTTTAATCTTACAAAACCTTTAAGATCAATTTCTGCCTGGTGTACCCCATCTACAGCAGAAAAGTGATAATTATTTTTCCGCATACCCAAACTTTCAGCAAATTTTACAATACATCTTGCGCCATTGCCGCACATGCTTCCTTCTTTACCATCAGCATTGTAATATTTCATCTCAAAATCAAAACCTTCTTTGTTGTTTAATAACATTAATCCATCTCCTCCAATTCCAAAATGTCTGTTACAGATTGAAGAAATTTGTGGTTGTGTTAATTCATTGTATTGATTTGTTCTGTTGTCTAATAAAATAAAATCATTTCCCGTGCCCTGGTATTTATAAAATTCAATTTTCATTTTAAATATTTGAATCTGCAACTATGCCTAATGATTTTTTAATTAAATTCTCAACAGCCAAAGCGCCATCTTTTGAAAATTCTTTCGCAATGCGATTTGCAACAATTGCATTTAAGCTAACACAATGATGCCCTAACGTTTTACCCAGCCCATAAATGGCAGAACTTTCCATTTCAAAATTAGAAATGCGATGGTTGCCAAAGTGAAAAGTAGAAAGCATATCTACGAGTTTAGGATAAGCAAGTCCTAAACGCAACACTCTGCCCTGTGGCCCGTAAAAGCCGGGACAGGTAACGGTTATACCCTGATGGTATCCATTTACAAAATGCTTTAGCAGCGATGCACTCGCCATATAAATGTATGGAGAAACATTCCCTGAAGTAAGTTGTGTATGTGTTTTAAACGCATGGATGATTTGTTTTTCTTCTTCATTATTTTCAGTGCGATAAAAGTTCATAAGGTTATCCAAACCCAAACCATGTGTGCCGGCAACAAAACTATCAACAGGAATTTCTTTTTGCAAAGACCCCGAAGTGCCAAAACGAAAAATATTTAATGAAGTAAGATTTTCTTTTATAGTTCTTGATTCAAAATCAATATTAGCTAATGCATCCAGTTCATTTAAAACAATATCAATATTATCCGGGCCGATGCCGGTGCTTACTACCGTAATTCTTTTTTTACCAATAAATCCTGTATGTGTATTGAATTCCCTGTGAGAAAGTTTGTATTCTATTTTGTCAAAATGTTTACTTACTTCTTTTACACGGTTAGGATCACCAACCGTAATAATATTAGTTGCAATTTCTTCCGGTCTTGCATCTAAGTGATAAATAGCCCCACGAGGATTAATGATGAGTTCTGAATCAGCAATGCGTTGCATAGTACACTAATTTAAAACACGAATTTCAGCTAATTACACGAATTAAAAGACAACCCGTTTGTACGTGAATGATTTTTCCCCGAAGTTGGCAATTATTCCAAGCTTTAAACCTGATGCCTTTAAATAATTTATTGTTTGTGCAACAAAATTATTTACAATAAAAGATGTAGATTTTACTTCCAGGATAATTAAATCATCAATCACAAAATCAGCATAAAATTTATGCCGTAATATCTTTCCCTTGTATTCTATCCT
This sequence comes from Bacteroidota bacterium, assembly GCA_030946075.1. Classification (GTDB taxonomy): domain Bacteria; phylum Bacteroidota; class Bacteroidia; order Chitinophagales; family Chitinophagaceae; genus Ginsengibacter. Next base: position 2,198 of record JALYYX010000191.1, read on the forward strand.
AAACTCTCTTTCTCTTTTATAAGGAATTTTCTTTTCTCTCAACTCAATTTCAATTGCATCTTTATAAAGCACTTCTTTAAAGCCCATTCCAAGTTCCCTATGTACTTCCATACATATTCCCACTAATAAATAAGATTCATCTTTTAAAATGATATCAGCCATAATTAAAATTCGTGTAATTCGTTTTAATTCGTGTAACTAATTTTCGTGTTTTTAATTTATTTTTGCACGCATTATTTGGTCCTGTGGCCGAGTGGCTAGGCAGAGCTCTGCAAAAGCTTCTACATCGGTTCGAATCCGGTCAGGACCTCCACCAACGCAGACCTTGAAAGTTTTTAAAACCTTCAAGGTCTTTAAATTTTATTATGATACTAAAGCTTTTAAAATGGATAGGACTTACGGCATGTGTTGTTCTGATCATCGCCTGTTTTCTTCCATGGACGTATCATG
>JALYYX010000197.1 GCA_030946075.1 Bacteroidota bacterium
TAAATCCTGAAACACGTGAGCCGACATCAAAATTAGAAGGACTTAAATCAAGTTTATTTAATCCATTAACTGTTGTAATACCCCTCCAGTTGGAAAGAGCCACTGAAGAAGGATGATCGCTTAAGGACACACCTAAACCATAATTATAAGAAAGGGAACCTGACCAGCCTTTACTATATGTTTTTTGTAATTGAGCAGTAAAATTATAAGAGTATCCTTTATTTGTATTGCTAAGTTTAATTACCTGAGAAAAATTAGGATCAACAGCTTGTTTAATCCAATAAGGACGAATGGTAGGTCCGATGGCTACAGTACTTTCTCCATTATCACTTATATTCAAATTAGAATAAAAAGCATTATTAATGTTTTTAGTAAACAAAACTTCGAAGGTAGATATAAAGCCAGAACCTAATTTTTTATCCGCAGCTAAGTTAGCTCTAAACACCTGTGGAAATTTAAAGTTTTTGTCAATAACATTTATAACAGTTGCTGCCGGTGCAGTTGAGGCTGGAATAAAAGCGCCTAATTGCGGATCATTGGGATTAAATACATATTTTATACCATTTGTAGTAACAGCAGCAGCGTTGAAGGATAGATTTTTTGTAGTAACACCTGTCATGCTAAATTGGTTTGATATCCAAACAAACGGAATTCTACCGGTAAATATGCCTAAACCACCTCTCACCTGCAGGCCTTCATTCTCTTCGTTCCAATTAAAACCAACCCGTGGAGAATACAATAATTTGCGATTAGGAACTTGATTGGTTTTTACATCATAGGCAGCAAAATCACTATTGAATAAAGTATTTTCAGCAGGTGCATTATCAATAAATGGTAAGTCCACACGTAAGCCATAATTGAGTTTTAAATTTTTAGATACAGCCCACACATCCTGGCCATATGCAGAAAGCTGAGCTGACTTTAAAACTGCGGGTGCTTTATCACCTCTGGCAGATGTAGAATATCCAACCTGATATGTAGTTAACCCGGCACCTGTGTTAGCCATCCAATTGGCTATATTATTAGTTGAGCTGCTACCTAAGTTATAAGTATAAGCACCATAGAATCCTTGCAAGAAAACATTGGAGCTTTTAAAGAACTCATCGTTTGTGCCAAAAGTGAGTGTATGTTTACCTTTATATAAAGTAAAATTATCAGTTACTGTAAATACAGTCTGGTTAAGGCTATTAGCAGCGCTCGAAAATTCCGAACCTAAATTAAATGAAACGCTTACCTTCTTATCAGCATCAAAATTTGTGATAAATAAATTTGGCGCATTAGGAGTAATTCTCATATCCTTTATATCATTGTAAGTAAGGCGTAAAACATTTGAGGCAGATGAGGAGAAAGTGCTGTTCAATTCAATTACGCTTGAATTGGTTGTATTTTCAATTCTATAACCGGTGTTTTCAAAAAACGCTGTTGTAGCTGTTCGGCTTCTGGCAAGTTCATTACTTCCATTAACATAATTGTGCCGGAATGTAAGCCTGTGTTTATTAGTAATATTCCAATCAATCCTTCCAAAAACAGATGTAGATTGATTGTGATTACTGATGGCCCCGTATGAACCTAAATCAAAACCGTAGGTTTTAAGCATAAAACTTCTAATTTTTTCGAGCGTATCAACACTAACTTTAGATCCCGAACCAGGATCAGTTGGATCAAAAGCAACAGGCGTTACTTTCTGAAATCTATCAGCGCTTGCAAAGAAGAATAATTTGTTTTTAATAATAGGTCCGCCTAAACTTGCACCATATGTTTGATTTTTAAAGTTGCCATAATAACTTCTTGTTATTGTTGAATTATATGCGCTGCTTTTACCAACATAATTTTGATTTTGATATTGGCCAAATATTGAACCCTTTAATTTATTAGTTCCGGATTTTGAAACAGCGTTAATACCACCACCTGTAAAACCTCCCTGGGTAACATCGTATGGAGAAAGAACAATTTGTATTTCCTGAATCGCTTCTATAGAAATTGGATTAATATTTGAATTACCACCATTACCACCTGTTGAACCCAATCCAAAGGCATCACTGGCATTTGCACCATCTATTGAAAATTGATTGTATCTGTTACTTTGTCCTGCGAATGAAAGCCCGCTGCTGCTTCCATCATTACCATTATTTCCATATCTTGCCTGCGGGGTTAAACGTGCAAAATCCTGAATACTTCTGTTAATGGAAGGTAAACTCTGAATTTGTCTTGAAGAAATATTGGTAGAAGTACCGTTTCTTTGAGAATTAATAATTCCTCCTTTATTACCGGTAATACTTACTGTAGCAAGTTCTTTGGTGGCTAATGACAGAACTGCATTTAAATTCAGGGGTGTACCAAGAACTATATTTTCATCATTAAATATCTGTTCAGCATATCCTGTAAAATGAACAGTTATTGTATAAGGGCCTCCAACACGTAAATTTGGAATAGTAAACTGCCCTCCATTTTTTGCTATTGTTGAATAGGTTGTTCCGGTGGGCACATGTAAAGCTGTAATTGTAGCGCCAGCCAAATTTTGTCCATTGGCATCTTTTACAGAACCGGTAATAGTACCTGTAGTTTGTTGTGCATTACTTAAATAAGGCAATACCATACAGGCAATAATAAAAGGTAAAATTCTTTTGTATAACATATATAATTAGTTTTTTAACGTGGCAAAGAAATGAAATAATACTGTAATAACCATTAACTTTTATTCACAAACTTAAAGGCAATTTTTCCTATGCTTATGCTGCTTAGTTAATAGTAATTATTTCATCATTTAAAATGATGCAGCAGGTGCTAACAATTATTATAAATGTAATGCCAGTATCTTTGCAAAATAAACAAGAGTTATGTTAGATAGTATTGAAAGTGCAATTGAGGATATAAAAAATGGTAAATTGGTTATAGTAGTAGATGATGAAAACCGGGAGAATGAAGGCGATTTTATTACCTCGGCTAAAAATGTTACTCCAGATATAATTAATTTTATGAGCAAGCATGGCAGAGGTTTAATTTGTGCTCCCCTTGCCGAGGAAAGATGTGATGAATTAGGACTTGATTTGATGGTAAATAAAAACACAGCATTGCACGGAACACCATTTACTGTTAGTGTTGATCTGTTAGGGCATGGGTGTACAACAGGTATCTCTGCTCATGATAGGGCAAAAACTATTCAGGCGTTAATTAATGCAGAAACTAAACCTTATGATCTGGGAAGGCCGGGGCATATTTTTCCCTTGAGAGCTAAATCGGGCGGGGTTTTAAGAAGAGCCGGCCACACGGAAGCCACCGTTGACCTTGCACGGCTGGCCGGGCATGGAGAAGCAGGGGCACTGGTAGAAATAATGCATGAAGATGGAACAATGGCACGGCTGCCGGAATTAATTAAGATCGCAAAGATATTTGACCTGAAATTAATTTCAATAAAAGATCTCATTGCATACAGGTTGAAAACCGAATCTCTCATTCAGGAAGATGTGAGAGTGAGCATGCCAACGAAATACGGAACATTTGAATTAATTGCATTTAAACAAATTAATACAGGCGAGGAACACATGGCTTTAAAAAAAGGAAGTTGGAAAAAAGATGAACCGGTTTTGGTAAGAGTACATTCCAGTTGTATGACAGGTGATATTCTGGCATCTCTTAGATGTGATTGCGGCGATCAGTTACATGCTGCTATGAAAATGGTTGATGAGGCCGGCAAAGGTGTTGTATTATACATGAACCAGGAGGGGAGAGGAATAGGGTTGCTAAATAAATTAAAAGCATACAAACTACAGGAGGAAGGACGTGATACTGTAGAAGCCAATCTGGAACTGGGTTTCAGCCAGGACGAAAGAGATTATGGCGTAGGTGCACAAATATTACGGCAAATGGGAATTACCAAAATAAAATTGATCAGTAACAATCCAAGAAAGCGTGCAGGCATTAGCGGATACGATCTGGAAATTGT
>JALYYX010000227.1 GCA_030946075.1 Bacteroidota bacterium
ATTTCTTCTTTCATGTTACCGCATGTTGGCATTTTTTTACCGAGATAAGGATTTTTAATGTCCTTTACTTCACTCAACCAGATAGCGCCTTTATTGTTATTATACATCGGGCAAAAATCTTTGTACAAGGTTTGCCCGGCGCCAAAAGTTTTTACCAGGTCGTACATATCTGTACTGAGCATATCAAAGTGTTCCCGCTGATGATCAATTTTATTTGCATTATCGCCAATATGCTCTGCCATCTCTTTAGCATCATCTGATATATTGTCCCACTTTTGCTTTTTTTCCCCGGTCAAAGAATTTTTATCCATTTTTCCCATTGATTCAACAAAAGCTTTCCCGGCAGTTGCTGCATCTTTTCCATTGTCATTTGCCAACGCATTTTTCACTTGTAAATATTGCGCTACCATTTCTTTCATTGAGCCATCAACATTTTTATCAGAATTATTTGACGATTGTGTTGAAGAATTATTATTCACTGTGGTATCAGCTTTCTTCTCATTTTTTTCTGTGGTATTACTTCCATTGTTACATGCGGATGCGGTGATTGCGATTACTGCAAATCCCAAAATTATTTTTTTCATTTTAAAATTGTTTTAATGTTATTGTATAGAGATTAAATTATTTCAATGTTTCTTCTACCTTGCCGCAGGTTAACATAGCACTGCCGAAATAAGGATTTTTAATGGCAGGCTCACTGCTTAACCAATGTGCTTTTTTCATCGGGCAATAAGCATAATAAACAGGCTTATCAGTCAGCTTCTCTGCCTTTGCCAATGTGTACATGTTTAAAGAGAACTTTTCAAAATGCTCTCTCTGGTGCTTTATTTCTTTTGTTTTTGAAATGTGATCTGCATCCTTTAGCAACGCATCACGGCTATCGGCGCTCAACGTTTTAATATCGGCCGAATTAAGTGCTTTTACAAATTCTCCTGCTTTTTCCGAAGCTAAAGAAGCGTTACCTGCAACCAATGCATTTTTAATGTCTAAATAAGAATGGAGTAATTGAGTTTTTGAATTGTCTTGCGCAAAACTGTTTTGCACAAGTGCTGTTGCAATTATTGCAACTAATAAAAATATTTTTTTCATTTTTTTTGATTTGATTATTGTTTAGAGAAATAATTACCTGCTGCCGAAAAAATTTCGGAACATAAATTAATCAAATCATATTTGAAAGCTGCGGATAGCAACCCGTATATCGGGTATAGGAGGATGATAACTTCGGACAAAATATTTAATTCCTGTATCTATGTAAGAAGTGTAGAAAATATTTACATTATAGAATGATGAAAGAAAAGTTGTAAAAAAGATTGGATTAATAGTAGCTTTTAAAGAGTGTGAGGCGGATTTATCTACGTCATTAAATTTTATAACTTTTTCATTACAGCAATTGTCTTTGTTTTCTTTTTCATGGTGACGATTTTCTTTTTCATCATGGTGTTTCGCTTCTTCATGATGAATATGTTTTTTACCGTCTTTATGAATGTGCACAACTGCCTCTGTTGCTTCTTCATCGTGATGATGCGTAGTATTAAAACCCATATCAATACCAATGGCACACGCAAAGCCAATAACTGTATTAAGAGAAAATACAATCATTAAAAAAAATGCCTTAAAATGTATTGAGGTCTTATCCATTGTTATTCTATGCAAAAATATACCTATTTAATTCATTCTATTGCGTAAACTATTATACCAGGGTTAAAATATATTTAGCAAATGCTTTTATATCTACGTAATATTATCTTTTATAGCTTTAAACCTCTCAACCTCAAAGAATTTAAAATAACCGAAACAGAACTGAAACTCATGGCTACAGCTGCTATCATAGGTGATAATAAAATTCCAAAAAAGGGATACAAAATCCCTGCCGCAATTGGTATACCAAGCACATTGTAAATAAAAGCAAATCCCAGGTTCTGGTGAATATTTTTCATTACACCTTTGCTTAGTTTTATTGCTTTTACTATACCGTGCAGGTCTCCCTTTACCAAAGTAATGGAGGCACTTTCAATGGCTACATCAGTTCCTGTGCCCATTGCAATGCCCACATCTGCCTGCGCCAAAGCCGGAGAATCATTAATGCCATCACCTGCCATAGCTACTTTTTTGCCTTCGGTTTGTAATTTTTTTATTTCTTTCAATTTATCTTCGGGCAGGTATTCCGCTTTAAAGCCGGTTAAGTGTAATTCATTAGCCACAGCCTTTGCAGTTCCTGCATTATCACCTGTTATCATTATGATCTCTATTCCTTCCTTCAGTAAATCTTCGATTGCCCTTTTGGTAGTTTCTTTTATTTTATCAGTTATGGTTATATAACCAACAGCCGCTCCATCTAATGAAATAAAGGAAACGGTTTTGCCTGCCTTTTGTTCGTTGCTCACTTTTGTTTCCAATTCCGCCGGTATTACAGTTTTAGTTTCTTCCATTAATTTTTTATTGCCCAAAGCAATTTTTTTTCCATCAACTGTGCCTGTTACACCTTTGCCGGCAACTGCATTAAAATCTTTTACTTCAGAAAATGAAACTTGCTTTTCCTTACCATATTTTACAATGGCTTCAGCCAAGGGATGCTCGCTGTATTTATTAAGAGAAGAAATTTGTTGCAGCACATCTGCTTCATTAAATCCATCTTCAACCATTACTTTTTCAACAGAAGGTTTTCCTTCGGTTAGCGTTCCGGTTTTATCAACTATCAGGGTATCAATTTTATTCATCTTCTCAAGTGCTTCTGCATTTTTTATCAACACTCCATTTTGTGCACCCTTGCCAACCCCTACCATTACTGACATTGGCGTGGCTAAACCCAGTGCACACGGACAGGCAATGATCAGCACCGCAATGGCATTTACAAACGCATAGACATATTTTGGCTCCGGACCAAACATAACCCAGGCGAAGAAAGTGAGCACAGAAACGATTACGACAATCGGTACAAAATATTTTGAAATTTTATCTGTTAGTTTTTGAATGGGCGCTCTTGAACGGCTGGCATCATTCACCATTTGTATTATTTGCGAAAGCAATGTTTCGCTGCCAACTTTTTCTGCTTCCATTACAAAAGAACGGGTGGTGTTTATTGTGCCGGACGTAACTTTATCCTCAACACTTTTATCAGCCGGAATGGGCTCACCTGTTATCATCGATTCATCAATACTGCTTTCACCTTCCACCACTTTTCCATCAACAGGAATTTTTCCTCCGGGCTTTACCCTTAACCTGTCACCTTTTTTTATTTCATCAATGGAGATTATTTTTTCTTGGCCATTAACTAATAAAGTTGCTTCTGATGGAACAAGTTTTAATAACTCTTTTATGGCACCGCTGGTACGGCTGTGAGCTCTTGCTTCAAGAAGCTGCCCTAACAAAACAAGGGTGATGATAACTGTTGCGGCTTCAAAATAAACGAACACCGTTCCGCTCATTGTTCTGAATTGGTCAGGGAAAATTCCGGGAAAAACCATTGCTATCACACTAAATAAAAATGCCACACCAGTGCCAATTCCAATCAATGTAAACATATTCAGGTTCCATGTTATAATGGATCTCCATGCTCTTTGAAAGAACATCCAGCCTGCATAAAACAGGACAGGAATTGACAGAGCTAATTGTACCCAGTTCCATTTTTCCTGGCTCATTATTTTCATAAGCGGATTGCTGGAAAGCATGTCAGACATGGCAATCAGCAATATGGGGAAGGTGAACGCAACTGCAATTTTAAATTTCTTTAAAAGGTCTTTGTAGGTTTTATTTTCATCATCCTCTACAGGTTCCATCGGCACAAGGTCCATTCCGCAAATGGGGCATGAACCCGGAGCATCCCTGATTATTTCAGGATGCATAGGGCAGGTGTATTGTTGCTTTTTTATTGAAACTGCATGTGATTTTTCCAAACTCATTCCGCACACCGGGCAATCGCCGGGCTTGTCATATGTCTTATCACCTTCACAATGCATGGGGCAATAATAAGCCTCACCCCCCGCCCTCTCCAAAGGAGAGGGAGCCTCGCCATTGGAATTATTTACAACAACAGGAGTTTGTTCTGGCTGTTTGTGACTATGGTTCCCGTTCAGAGAATTTTTTTTTTCCTCCAAATGGTATCTTGGATGATCTTTTAGTGCTGATTGCGATTGGCTGGTAGGAACATGGTCTTTCATTTCAATAATTGCTTCTGCATTGGGCAGATCAACCATCACGTTCTCCACTCCATTTACTTCTGCCAATAATTTTTGCACAGTGGCTTTGCAACCGCCGCAACTCATTCCTGTAACGTTATATGTGTGAGTCATAAAATTTATTTAATCATCAAAGTTACCATTGATTCAAAGTTTTGTTGTTACAGAATTTTGTAATTGAGTTGTAACATTTACATTAAATACAGGCATTAACGAGAGTCCGGG
>JALYYX010000231.1 GCA_030946075.1 Bacteroidota bacterium
AACATCTTATTCAAACGGGCCAAAATATTTTGATAAATGAAAATTTTGCTAAAGCATCAGCAGAGTTTGGGATGAAAGTAGTTCGTGGTACAGAAGCGCCAAAGTCGCTTTTATTTATGCCAATGAAGGTTGGAGATAAAGTTACAGGTTATGTAAGCCTGCAGAATATGGATGAAGAAAATGCTTTTTCATTTTCTGATGTAAGATTGTTGAGCACACTTTCTAATAGTATGAGTGTTGCACTTCAAAATGCAAAATTGTTTGACGAGACAAACAGACTATTAAAAGAAACAGAACAGCAAAAAGGTGAACTGGCTGTAATAAATAGTGTACAGGAAGGATTGGCGAAAGCATTAGATATGCAATCCATTTATGATCTTGTTGGTAATCGTATTCGTGACCTTTTTGATGCACAGGTAGTAAGTATTGCCACTTTTGATCATACAAATGAAACAGAGCACATCCATTATCTAATAGAAAAAGGCGAACGGTATTATCCTGCACCGAGACCACTAAATACATTAAGAAAACATCTTATTGAAACAAAAGAAAAAGTTTTAATTAATACAAATGTTGAAGTAATGATGGCGGCTTTCGGCATAAAGGCTGTTCCCGGTACTCAACAACCAAAATCAATATTATTTGTTCCGTTGGTTATTGGTGAAAAAGTTACAGGTTATACATCGCTGCAAAACATAGATAAAGAAAATGCCTTTACTGAATCGGATGTTCGCTTGCTGGAAACCCTTGCCAATACTATGGGAGTAGCTTTGGAAAATGCAAGACTGTTTGATGAAACAACAAGACTATTAAAAGAAACAGAACAACAAAAAGCTGAGCTTGGGGTAATAAATAGTGTGCAGGAAGGTTTAGCAAAAGAATTAGACATACAGTCAATTTATGATTTGGTGGGGGAACGAATAAGAGAATTATTTAACGCACAGGGTGTAATCATTGCCAACTTTGATCATGATACTGCGACCGAACATTTTAAATATGCAGTAGAAGATGGACAGCGGTTCAACCTCAATTCACGTCCCTACGATAAACTACGTCAACACCTTATTGTTAGCAAACAGAAAATTGTGATCAATGCAAATTTTGAAGAAGCCTATGCAAAGTTTGGTATGAAAACTTTACCTGGTACCAATCCAACAAAATCTGCATTATATGTTCCGCTGGTTATAGGTGATAAAGTTAATAGTTACATAAGTCTGCAAAACAATGAAACAGAAAATGCATTTAGTGATTCAGATATCCGCCTGTTAGAAACGCTAGCTAACAGCATGAGTGTTGCGCTGGAAAATGCAAGATTATTTGATGAGACCAATCGCTTATTAAAAGAAACAGAACAGCAAAAAGGTGAGTTGGCTATCATAAATAGTGTGCAGGAAGGATTAGCATCCAAACTGGATATACAGGCAATTTATGATCTGGTAGGAGACAAGATTCGTGACGTATTCGATTCGCAGGGTATTACTATTTCATATTTAGATAGAAGTACCAATTACATAACACATCCTTATTATTTGTTTAAGGGTAAACGTATTATAGAAAAAGGATTTGAATTTGGTAAAGGTCTTACATCGCTTGTTATACAAACCGGGCAACCAATTTTAATAAATGAAAATGCAATAGAACGTTTTAAGGAACTTGGCGTTATATATGCTGCTGATGAAACTGAAGAAGATACAAGTAAATCGTGGTTGAGTGTTCCACTCATTTCCGGAGGGAAGGTAAATGGTACCATCAAATTAGAAAACTATGAAAGGGAATTTGCTTACAGCCAGTCAGATGTTACTCTTCTTCAAACCCTTGCCAACAGTATAAGTGTAGCGCTGGAAAATGCCCGGCTCTTTGATGAAACAAATCGCTTATTAAAAGAAACAGAACAACGCACTGCAGAGTTAGCTGTTATTAATAGTGTGCAGGAAGGGCTTGCACATGAACTGGATATGCAGGGCATCTATAATCTGGTGGGAGATAGGGTTCAAAAGCTCTTTCAAACTCATGCCGTTATCATTTCAAGTTTTGATCTTGAAAACAAATTGGAACATTTTAATTATGTTTTTGAAAATGGTGAAAAATATGTACTTGATTCAAGGCCCATAAATAAATTACGTCAAATTCTTATTGACAGGAAGCAAACAATTTATGTAGAAACAGAAGAAAAAGCTAAAAATGAATATGGAATTACAGCCATCGGAGAAACTAAAATGCCAAAATCATTAATGTTTGTTCCTCTTCTCAGCGGTAACAATATCAAAGGATATGTGAGCATTCAGAATGTTGATAAAGAACATGCATTCAATGAATCTGATATTCGATTATTAGAAACATTGGCAAACAGCATGAGTGTTGCGTTAGAGAATGCAAGATTATTTGATGAAACAAACCGCTTATTAAAAGAAACAGAACAGCGTACCGGAGAATTAGCTGTTATAAATAGTGTGCAGGAAGGATTGGTTCGTGAAATGGATATGGACGCTATTTACGAAACAGTGGGGAATCGTCTGTGCAATTTATTCAATACACAAACAGTAGTCATCAGAACATTTGATCACCAAAATGGAAATGAAGAATGGAGATATGCTATAGAAAAGGGTGTTCGAATGTTTAGTGAACCACGCCCTTTCAATTGGGTAAACAAACATTTAATTGAAACAAAAAAATCTTTGATAATTAATAAAGACGTAATCGAGATTTCAAAAAAATATGGAGAGACCGGAGCAACGGTTGGACAAGCACCTAAATCGGCGGTTTTTGTCCCCATGATAGTTGGCGAGGAAGTAAAGGGTTCGGTTAGTTTACAAAATGTAGACATTGAAAATGCTTTCAGTGATTCTGATATAAGATTGCTCACCACACTTACCAACAGCATGAGTGTGGCTTTGGAAAATGCACGTCTTTTTGATGAAACTACACGATTGCTTGCGGAAACAAAACAAAGAGCCACAGAATTAAGTACGGTAAATAGTATAAGTAAAGCACTTGCATCACAATTAAATGCCGATGAATTAATACAGTTTGTGGGAGACCAGATGAAAGAACTTTTTAATGCAAACATTGTTTACCTGGCTTTATTGAATCCTAAAAACAGGATGATCAACTTTGCTTACCAATACGGTGAAGTAATGCCATCAAGAATAATTGGTGAAGGGTTAACTTCTAAAATTATTTTAACTGGTGAACCACTTTTAATCAATGAAAATCTTGATGAAAAGACAGAAGAAATGGGCATTCAGCGAATGGGAGCATCGGCTGCCTCCTATTTGGGAGTTCCTATTCCTGTAGGTGATGAAATTGTAGGTGTATTGAGTGTACAGAGCACAGAACAGGAAAACCGCTTCAATGAAAATGATCTTCGCCTTTTATCAACCATTGCTGCTTCTGTTGGTGTTGCTTTAAATAACGCCACATTATTTGAAGATGTAAAAATTGCAAAATTAGAAGCAGAAGCCGCCAGCAAAGCCGCAGAAAAAGCAAACGAAGCAAAGAGCGCTTTTCTTTCTACTGTTAGTCATGAATTAAGAACGCCGCTTACATCAGTACTGGGTTTTGCAAAAATTATACGCAAGAGATTGGATGAAAAAATATTCCCGTTAATAAACAGGGAAGAACCTAAAACTGATAAAGTTGTTAATCAGATAAATGAAAATTTAAAGGTAGTAATTTCAGAAGGTGAAAGGCTTACCCATCTCATTAATGATGTGCTTGATCTTGCAAAAATTGAAGCCGGCAAAATGGAATGGAATGTTGAAGATGTTTCAATGAGCGAAGTTGCTGAAAGAGCAATTGCAGCAACCAGCGCCTTGTTCGATCAAAAATCATTGAAATTAGAAAAGCAAATTGATAGCGATCTTCCTGCAATAAAAGGTGACCGGGATAAACTGATTCAGGTAATTATTAATTTAATTTCTAACGCAGTAAAATTTACTGATAACGGTTCTATAACATTAAAAGTTTATAAGAAAAAGAATGAAATAATTGTTGGTATAACAGATACCGGTATTGGCATTGCACCGGAAGATCATGCAGCGGTATTTGAGCAATTTAAACAAGTTGGAGGCGATACACTAACTGATAAACCAAAAGGTACAGGATTGGGTTTACCTATTTGTAAAGAAATTGTAGAACATCATGGTGGCAAAATATGGCTGGAAAGTAAAGTTGGTAAAGGAAGCACATTTTTCTTTGCCCTTCCTCTCACTAAAGATAAAAGCGTAACTAAACCAGTTGATCTGGAAAATCTGGTAAAACAATTAAAAGATCAAATGGCACTATCTCATTTTAATGGAATTGCAAAGAATGCAAATATTCTGGTAGTGGATGATGATGATTCAATCCGGAATTTATTAAACCAGGAATTAAGTGACGCCGGATATTTAATAGAAGAAGCAAGCAATGGAAAGCAGGCATTGGAAGCAGTTCGTAATAAAAAGCCGGACCTTATTATTCTTGATATAATGATGCCGGAGATGAATGGGTTTGATGTGGCAGCAATCCTTAAAAATGATCCTCAAACAATGGATATTCCCATTATAGTATTATCAATTATTCAGGATAAAATAAGAGGATATAGAATTGGTGTAGACCGGTATTTAACCAAGCCTATTGATACGGCACAGTTGTTTGCAGAAGTCGGTTCGTTATTGGAGCAGGGTAAATCAAAGAAAAAAGTAATGGTTGTAGATGAAGACAGTGCAGCAATAAAAACACTTACTGATGTTTTAGATGCTAAAGGCTACCAGGTGGTTGAATCAAATGGTAAAGAACTTGTAGAAAATGCTGTGTCAAATCAACCGGATATTATCATACTTAATTCTGTTCATTCGGATAAACAGGAAGTGATACAAACACTGCGTTTTGAAAAAGGATTAGAAAATGTATTGTTTTTAATTTATCAGTGAGTAGTGAAAAGATCCCAAAGAGGTGTAATTAATATAGAAACAACAAACCAAATAAACCAAATCCCGAAGGAGTGTTATTGATAGAGGGATGATTGATATAGGAAAATACAATCCCGAAGAGATGGAATTATTATAGAATCATCGAACCAAATTAATCCAAATCCCGAAGGGATGTTATTAATCTAGATGATATTAATAAAAATCAATTATGCCGGGCACATTTTCTCAAATATATATTCAAATCGTTTTTGCTGTAAAAGGAAGGCAAAATTTTCTTCTGCCTTCCTTTGAAACAGAAGTTTATAAATACATGGCAGGAATTATTAAGGGTAAGGAACAAAAACCACTTGCCATAAATGGTATGTCAGATCATATTCATGTTTTGGTAGGGTTGAAACCTGCCATGCGCATTTCTGACCTTGTTCGTGATATAAAAAACAATTCAACAAATTTTATAAATGAGCAGGACTGGCTTAAACAAAAGTTCTCATGGCAGGAAGGCTATGGCGGATTTTCGTATTCGCAATCAAATTTCGGGAATGTGATTGACTACATTAAAAATCAAAAATTACATCATGAAAAGTATTCTTTTAAAAAAGAATATTTATCACTATTAAAGAAATTTGAAATATCTTTTGAGGAAAAATATTTATTTGAATTTTATGATTAGATATAATTTCACCCCTTCGGGGTTTGAATGCTCATTTATATTACATCTATATTAATGGCATCCCTACGGGATTCATGCTTGAATATTGTAATTATACTAAAGGCATCCCGTATGGATTTTGATTTGTAACTTTTAGAACAAAATTAATTAATATGTCAAATAAGATTTTAATTGTTGATGACGAAGCACACATACGTTCACTAATTGAACAAACACTGGAAGAACTGGAAGATGAAGGAGTGGAATTTTTAACAGCAGAAAATGGCGAACAGGCTCTGGAAATTATACAAAAAGAAAATCCCCAATTGGTTTTTTTGGATGTAATGATGCCAAAGATGAATGGCATGGAAGTATGTCGTAATGTGAAAAAAGAATTATCATTAAACAATGTTTTTATCGTTTTACTAACAGCAAAAGGGCAGGAATTGGACAGGTTAAAAGGGGAGGAAGTAGGGGCCGACGTTTACATGACTAAGCCTTTTGACCCCGAAGTAATTCTTGCAAAAGCAAGAGAAGTGCTGGCATTATAAATTAAAATTATTGTTGCAATTAAAATAGAATGGCAAAAATTTCTTTAAAATCTCTTATAGAAAAAGATGGATTCGGTTCTATTCTTAAACAACTTATTCATCAATCCGCAACTTCAATATGCATCAAAGATATTTCCGGAAAAATTTTATTTGGAAATGAAATTGCTGATAATAAATTTAATTACCCGGTTATTGCAGGCGGTGAGGAAATTGGTAGAATTTCAGGTGATGAAAAAAGCGTTGAATTTGCAGGCCTCTTAAATTATTTAGTACAAAAAGAAGTTGAGAAAAAGAAGTTAGGAACAGAAGTATTACATCTATATAAAGAAATAAATATCATTTTTAATTTTTCAGAAAAATTAGCCAGAACCATTGATGCACCTTCTATTTGTACAATAACATTAGATGAAGCCAGGCAGGTTATTAATTCGGATAATGGTGTAGTAATTCTTTGGGATGAAAGTAAAATAAGCTTAGTAGTTGTTGCATCATCAGGAGGTGAATTTTTTGAGCAGGATTTGATTAATAACGAAAAAGATGTTATTCAGAAAATAATACTTAATGGACAATCGGAAATTATAACTGATACAACTGCATTAACTCAAGCCGGAATTATTTCATCTGAAATAACTTCCCTGATTTTTTCTGCTTTAAAAGTTAATGACAGGGTTATGGGCGCTATCATACTTGCCTGTAATGAATTGATACCGTATACTGCTGCTCATTTAAAATTACTTACAACACTTGCCTTACAATCATCAGCCGCAATTGAAAGTGCATTGTTGTATGAAAAAAATATAAAAGAATCTAAGGAAAGAGAAGAAGCCATGAGATTGGTTTATGAAGCAACCGGAAAATTTGTACCCTTTGAATTTATAAAATCATTAGGTCACAATGTAATTACGGA
>JALYYX010000233.1 GCA_030946075.1 Bacteroidota bacterium
GATCAGGTACTAAAAGAATCAAGAGCTGAAAGAGTTGCCAGAGCAACTGTGCATGCGGGAAATACTTTACTGGCAGGCTTTACAACCGTTCGTGACCTTGGTACTGAAGGCGCAGGATATGATGATGTAGGTTTAAAACAAGCCATAGAAAAAGGAATTATTCCAGGCCCGAGAATGCTGGTAGCAACAAGAGCAATTGTTGCAACAGGAAGTTATGGACCTAAAGAATTAAGTTATGATATTGATGTATTAAAAGGCGCAGCAGAAGCTGACGGCATTGAAGGAATAACAAAAGAGGTACGCACCCAAATTGGTAAAGGCGCTGATGTTATAAAACTTTACGCTGATTATGGCTGGGGAATAAACAATGAGGCCGCACCAACTTTTACGGCTGACGAATTAAAAAAAGCTGTTGAAGTTGTACACAGCAGCGGAAGAATTATCGCAGTTCATGCATCAACAGCTGAGGGAATGAGAAGAGCTATTGAAGCAGGAGTAAATACAATTGAGCATGGGAATAACGGAACGCCGGAGATTTTTAAATTAATGAAAGAAAAAAATATTGCTCTTTGCCCTACGCTGGCTGCAACGTATTCCTTAATGATGTACCGTGGATGGAAACCCGGAACTGCGGAACCAAAAAGCATAAAAGAAAAACGCAAAAGTTTTGCTGAAGCATTGCAGGCTGGCGTATCAATTTGCATGGGTGGCGATGTTGGCGTTTTTTCTCACGGCAATAATGCGCTGGAAATGGAATTGATGGCGGAATATGGAATGCAGCCAATTGATGTACTTCGTTCAGCAACTTCAGTAAATGCTGATGTATTTAAAATAAATAAAAATGTCGGAAGAATAGCGGCGGGTTTATTAGCAGATATTTTAGTTGTACAGGGAGATCCGTCAAAAAATATTCATGACATTAGGAATATAAAATTTGTTATGAAGAATGGGGTTATTTATAAAAATCTTTTTTAAGAAATAATTTCACTCAACTCTGCCTGATTATTTTTCTAACGCCATATCTTTGAAGCGTCTTTTAATTAATCTTAGAATGAAAAAAACATTTTTAATTGTCATTACATTTATCAGTATTATTTCTGTAGCTTTTACCACATTTACTCCGCCAAAATTTAAAAATTTAAAGATCTTACCAAAAGATATTTCTAAGCAAGACCTTGATAGTATCATGCATAATTACTCATATTCACTTGGTGTAAAATGCGATTTTTGTCACGTACACAATGAAGAAAAGAACACCTGGGATATGGCAAGTGATGCAAATCCATATAAATTAATAGCACGCAAAATGATGCTTATGACAACCGACATCAATAAAAAATATTTTAAACCTGAAGGCGGAAAGAAAAATGAACAGGCTATACAAACAATTACATGCTACTCTTGCCATAAAGGAGAGGCAATTCCTGTAGCTATACCACCAACTAAAGATGAGGAAAAGGAAAATAAATAATTGATAATGGAAATTAAAAAAGATTAAGGGGCATTACTTACATATATTTAAAAATACGAGAGGAAATAAAAGGAAGGGTTAAAATGAAGAAAGGAAATTTAAAAAATTTCCTTTCTGGTGGAGCTGCAGGGAGTCGAACCCTGGTCCAAACATATTCGCTATAAGCTTTCTACATGTTTATTTTTGCATTATTTGTCGGGAAAAATCTGGAGCAAAACAAACCGAATTTTTCCTTAGCTGAATGGTCTTAAGCAACTATCACAGCCTTTGGTTGCAGCAACCCGTTTTCTTTTAATGTCGGCGGAAGAACTTGGCAACAGGCAAGCCTGTTCAGCGGCCCTAATGGTTGCTAATTAATAATTAGGCAGCCATGGCATACGAAGTATTGCCATTTAAAATTTTCGTATTAAGATTTAAGTGCTGACTACGCAACGCACTACATGCTTACACTTACAAAGAACTATGCTGTCAAAACCGGTCAGCCCCGTTTGTTCAATTGGCAATTGGCAATTAACTATACAAATCTACGAATTCATTGCCTATTGCAAATTGCGGTTTATTAATGTCCACGCCCCCATCCAAACCAATCGTTACCATTTGCGAAGATCATTAATGCAAATAAAAGTATCATCCCTGCAATTTGTGCATACTCCAAAAATTTATCGCTGGGCTTACGGCCTGTTATCATTTCAATTAGAGTAAATAAAACATGACCTCCATCTAATGCAGGTATCGGTAATAAATTCATAAATGCAAGAACGATAGAAAAGAATGCTGTGATTTCCCAAAAAGCTTCCCAATCCCAGGTATTTTTAGGGAAGATAGAGGCCATTGCTTTAAAACCTCCAAGCCCTTTGTAGGCCCCTGTTTTAGGTGATAATATTTTTTTAAACTGATCGATATAGAAAGATAACTGCGAACCTGTTTTCTTTACTCCGGCAGGAAAGGATGCAAGAAAACTATACTTATTATTCTGCATTTTAATTATTCCTAAACTATCAAGATCATCGGGTGATACGAATGTATAAAACCCAAGCTTACCCTCCTTGGAGACTTTTGCATTGAGCAACATAGTATCGCTGCCCCTTATAATTTTTAATTGTACATCCTGCCCTTTTTTATTTGCTGTTGATTGGTTTAAAATATCATAAAATGGAGTTGGGATAGAATCAATAGCAATTATTCTGTCATATTGTTTTATTCCTTCCTGTTTAGCAATAGATGTTTCCGGTACGTTTGCTATTATTACCGGTGCTCTTTCCTGAAATAATGGAACGCCGCTGCGTTTTTTTTGTACAAGTTGCCCAAGAAGATCTTGCGGAAGAGTAATAATGGTTTGCTCTCTATTTCTTTCAATAGATACTTTTTCACCAAGCAATAATTTTTTTACAATGTCTTCATAATAAACAATCGGTTCATCATTTACTGCAAGTATTTTATCGCCATCTTTAAATCCTACTTTATACATAAGGCTATCAGTAATGGATAAGCCATTTGTTACATTTGCTACAGGCGTTTTTTTATCGCCCCATGTATATAAAATCATGGCGTAAAGAAAGAAAGCAAATAATACATTCATGGTAATACCGGCTAATAAAATTATTAGGCGTTGCCATGCAGGTTTGCTTCTATATTCCCATGGCTGGGGCGGTTGTTTTACCTGTGCTTTGTCCATACTTTCATCTACCATGCCTGCAATTTTACAATAACCGCCAAGTGGCAGCCACCCAATACCGTATTCGGTTTCGCCAATTTTCTTTTTAAAAACAGAAAACCAGGGGTCAAAAAATAAATAGAATTTATCTACCCTGCATTTAAACCACTTTGCGGTTATATAATGCCCGAACTCATGGAGCAATACGAGTATAGATAGTGAGAAAAGTAAATAGCCTGCCTGTAAACCTACCTGCGACCAATTGATTGCTAATGTTATCATGATACCTCAAATCCGCCAAAGGCGGACTTTAATACTTTTAAATTGTTAGATAATTATTTTAATATACGTTGTTTGATATACGATGGTTGACCCCGAATGTTTTTTTTCGCACCAAATTGGTATGCCGATGAAAGGATTGCGACGCAACGATGATGCTATGAAAAACAAATGCAGGTACCAAAATTTTTATTCCTATTTTTTCATTCTTCCTTCCAGGAAGTTAGAGGGTTTAAATTTTAATTAAAGAAGCTGCGAAATTACGAGCCTCGCCGTCGCTTTCAAAATATTCTTCAAGATTTGGCTTTTCTATAAATGCAACATGCTTCATAGTTTGCTCAACAACTGCAGTAATATCGAGAAAGCCAATACGGTTGTGTAAAAATGCCCAGACAGCAATTTCGTTAGCAGCATTTAATACGCATGGAAGATTGCCGCCTTTGAATAAGGCCTCGGTTGCTAATGTAAGGTTGCGAAAAGTTTTTATATCAGGCTCTTCAAAATTCAGCACATTTAATCTTTTAAAATCAATACGCGGTGTATCACTTAAAATACGTTGCGGAAATGAGAAAGCATATTGAATAGGGAGCTTCATATCCGGCAATCCCAGTTGGGCTTTTACACTTCCATCTTCAAACTGTACCATGCTGTGTATTATACTTTGCTGATGGATCACCACCTGTATTTGTTCCGGCGCAAGATTAAATAGCCATTTTGCCTCAATCATCTCAAGCCCTTTATTCATAAGGGTTGCAGAGTCTATACTTATCTTGGCGCCCATCTTCCAATTGGGATGCTGCAATGCATGATCACGTTTTATATTTACAAGATAATTTGGTTTTTTACCAAAAAACGGGCCGCCGCTGGCTGTAAGGATTATCTTTTCAATTTTATTTCTTGTCTCTCCAACAAGGCATTGAAAAACCGCTGAATGCTCGCTATCAACAGGAATAATGGGCACACGATTTTCCAAAGCTTTTTGCATTACAATATCTCCTGCAACAACCAGGGTTTCTTTATTAGCAAGTGCAATTGGTTTGCTTTTTTCAACAGCCTTTAAAGTGGGCTTTAAACCGGCAAAGCCAACAATACCTGCGAGCATCATATCATACGTATCAAAGTCGGCAACTTCTACAAGAGCATTTTCGCCTGCAAAAACTTTTATATCCGTAGAGCCCAAAGCAGATTTTACTGCATCATATTTTTTCTCATCGCCAATTACAACGGCATTGGGGCGAAACTTTAAAGCCTGTTCAATTAATAAAGCATCATTATTTTGTGCTGTAAGAATTTCAACCTCAAACAATTCAGCATTGGCGGAAATAACTTCCAGAGCCTGTGTACCAATAGAGCCTGTGGAACCAAAAAGCGCAATCCGTTTTTTATTTGTTTCTGCCATAACGGCTAATAAATTTGAGGCGGCAATTTACTGTATTAATTGCTGCAACGCAGCGTTTACTTTGGTAAAATTAAATTGTTGCAAAATATTCTCCATCATTTTTTTGATTTGTGCATTTTGCAAATTGCCGATAGAACCTTCGTGCGTATGGGTAATTTTTGTTTGGTAATTAAAGTTATCTTTTTCAATATCTAAACCGATTTTTTTATAAGCATCCCTGAAAGACATTCCCTTTGAAACGAGTTTATTTACTTCCTCAACACTGAAAATGAATTTATATTTTCCATCTTCAAGAATATTTTTTTTAATTTGAATGTTTGAGATCATTAGCGCCGCCATTTTTAAACAGTGCTGCAGATTTTTAAAAGCCGGAATGAGATGTTCCTTTAGCAGTTGAAGATCGCGGTGATAACCGGATGGAAGATTAGTTGTCATCAATATAATTTCATTTGGCAATGCCTGGATACGGTTGCAGTGTGAACGGATCAATTCAAATACATCAGGATTTTTTTTATGAGGCATAATACTGCTGCCGGTTGTTAACTCATCAGGGAAAGAAATAAAATTAAAATTCTGGTTGAGAAATAAAGTTGCATCCATACTTAATTTAGAAAGTGTTGCTGCAATATTTGCTAATGCTGATGCAACAATTCTTTCTGATTTTCCCCTGCCCATTTGTGCATATACAACATTGTAATTAAGATCATCAAATCCCAATAATTCTGTTGTCATTTTTCTATTGATGGGAAACGAAGACCCATAGCCGGCTGCAGACCCAAGCGGATTTTTATTTACTATTTTATATGCAGACTGAAGAACAATAAGATCATCAACAAAACTCTCAGCATAAGCACCAAACCATAATCCAAAAGATGAAGGCATGGCAAGCTGAAGATGAGTGTACCCGGGCAAAAGGTCATCTTTATAATTTTCACTTTGTTGAATAAGGAGATCAAAAAAATCTTTTGTACTGATAACTATCTTTTCAATTTCACTTCTTAAAAAAAGTTTCAGATCTACTAAAACCTGGTCGTTACGGGAGCGGGCACTGTGAATTTTTTTGCCTACATCACCTAATTTTTTAGTAAGCAAAAATTCTATTTGTGAATGAATGTCTTCTACACCTTCATCCAATTTAAAATTTTCAGCGTTTATTTGCTTATAAATATTTTTTAATTCACTTTCTAATAATTTTAATTCTTCTTTTGATAATAAACCAACTGACTGCAACATTTTTATATGAGCCAATGACCCTAACACATCAAAGGGCGCAAGATGCAGATCAAGTTCCCTGTCGTTACCAACAGTAAATTTTTCAACTGCTGCTGAAACATTTTTATCTTTTTGCCACAATTTCATCCTATAAGATTTGTTGTAATAATTGAATATAAATTTCTATTCCTTCTTTTATCTCATCAAGATAAATAAATTCATCGGCAATATGACTGCGGGCAGAATCTCCGGGGCCAATTTTTAAAGTGGGAAATGGCATTAATGCTTTATCCGATGTTGTAGGAGAGCCATAATATTTTCGTCCCAACTCTAAGCCGGCCTTAACTATTGGATGATCTAAATCAATTGAAGAAGAACGAAGTCTTATACTTCTCGGCGTTATTATTGATTGAATATTTTGCTTTATCGTTTCTAAAACTTCTTGAAAAGAATACAATTCATTCACACGAATATCAACAACAAAACTACATTGAGGAGGAGTAATATTATGTTGTTTATTTTCTGTTTCAATTGA
>JALYYX010000247.1 GCA_030946075.1 Bacteroidota bacterium
TCCTGCAATTGCTTTCCATTTAATTCAATTGGTTTATCGTCAATTAAAACTTTTACATCTTTTCCGCGCATCATTATTTTTCCGTCATCATCTACATTTACCAATGGCGTTTGTTTTAATAATTCTGTAGTTGATGCTCCGGAACTCAATGCTGATTCACCGGTATTAAAAATAATTTTGCCGTCCTTATTTTCTATCATTGGCTTTTCAGCATATACAATTATTTCATTAAGCTCTGTTGTTTTTTTATGCATCTTAATTTCATTCAGATCAAAATCAAATCTTTCAGCACGAATATAAATGCTGTCTATTTTTAAGGTAGAATATCCAACAAAAGATATGCTCAAACTATAATAACCATAAGGCAATTGTTCAAAAAGAAACGCACCATCTTTGGCACTGATTGTATTTTTATTGAAAGCGGAATCTGAAATATGTTTAAGTATTATAGTTGCAGAGGGAATAGCTTTGCTGTTGTCTGCATCTAATATATTACCAATAATTATTCCTTGCGGCGTATTGGTTTTTGATTGAACAATTTGCCCCCTAATCCCTAACCCTACTAATGTTGCTATGGCAAGTAAGAAATATTTCAATAGATTTTTTAGCAAAGTTACGATTGAAAGCATTCTTAATAAAGTTGATTGATTATGACAAGCTGTCACATAATTTTTTAATTTATCTTTGCAATCCAAATTGTAAGAAGGAATGTTTGAATTAACGCTCAATAAAATTCATGATGAATCAAGACAAGGTGAAGCATTTGCAGCTACATCTTTACATAATGGTTTGTCTCAAAAAAAATTTTACATAGAAAGCTATGGTTGCCAAATGAATTTTGCAGATAGTGAAGTAGTGGCATCTATTTTAATAGATAAAGGATTTGGCGTAACACAAAATTTGGAAGAAGCGGATCTTATTTTTTTAAATACATGCTCAATAAGGGAAAAGGCTGAATTAACAGTTCGTAAAAGGCTGACTGAATTCAGAAGTTTAAAAAAACAAAAGCCTGCAATGCTGGTAGGCGTTTTGGGCTGCATGGCAGAAAGATTAAAATCAAAATTTATTGAAGAAGAAAAACTTGTTGACCTTGTTGTAGGCCCCGATGCATACAGAACTTTACCAGCATTAATTGAAGAATCAGAAACCGGGCAAAAAGGTGTAAATGTTTTATTAAGCAGAGAAGAAACTTATGGAGATATTTCTCCACTTCGTTTAAACAGCAATGGTGTTACAGCTTTCGTGAGTATTATGAGAGGTTGTAATAACATGTGTTCGTTTTGTGTGGTACCATTTACACGAGGCAGGGAAAGAAGCCGCGATGCACTTTCAATTATTAATGAATGCACTGATCTTTTTGAAAATGGTTATCGTGAGGTTACATTATTAGGACAAAATGTGGATAGTTATAATTGGATTGATGAGGATAAAAATGAGGTGATTTCTTTTGCTATGCTCCTGGAAAAAGTAGCGCAGATATCGCCGCTTCTTCGTGTTCGCTTTTCTACATCACATCCAAAAGATATTACCGACGATGTATTATTTACCATGGCTAAATATGATAATATCTGCAAGTACATTCATTTACCTGTGCAAAGCGGAAGCACAAGAGTTTTACAAATGATGAACAGAACATATTCAAGAGAATGGTACGTAAATAAAGTGAACAGGATAAGAGAGGTGATTCCGGGTTGTGGACTATCAACAGATATGATAACAGGGTTTTGTACAGAAACAGAAGAAGATCATAGAGAAACATTAAGCCTTATGGAATACTGTGAATATGATCTTGCATATATGTATTATTATTCTGAAAGGCTCGGAACACTTGCTGAAAGAAGATATGCAGATGATGTGCCGGAAGAAATTAAGAAAAAAAGATTGCAGGAAGTTATAGCACTTCATCGTATTCAATCTTTAAAGAGTATGCAAAACGAATTAGGTAGAACAGCAAAGGTTTTAATAGAAGGCGACTCAAAAAAAAGTGATGAACATTGGGCCGGCAGAAGTGATAATAATAAAGTGGTTGTATTTCCAAAAACAAATAGCAATTTAAAAAAGGGAAATTATGCTGATGTTTTAATTACTGAATGCACAGCAGGAACTTTGATTGGGCATTCGATATGATTATGATAGTCTTTGTAAAATATTTGATATTGTTACTTGCTTTTTATTCAGCTTTTGTGGCAATTCATGATTGCAATATTGCAGCCGGCATTACTTCTTCAGGAGCTTGTATTGCGTATGCGTTAATTGAAATACAGGATTTAAAAATTTTAAATAAAGAGGATTGTAAGAATAATTTTAAGCGATGACAGCCCTTTTAAAAAATAATTTAGATACAATAAAAGATTTATGCAAAAAACATCATGTAAACTCATTATACGTATTTGGCAGTGCAGCCAGGGAAATAGATTTTAATGAAAAAAGTGATGTAGATTTTCTCGTAACATTTAATTCTCTTCCTGTAAATACAAATGAGGAGGTATTTTACATTGCCGATAATTATGAAAATTTACAAAAAGAGCTGCAGACCATAGTAAATAGAAAAGTAGATCTTATCCGGGAAAATAATATTAAAAATAAATTTTTAAAGTATTTTATCAATAAAGAAAAAGAATTACTTTATGGCATATCGTGATTTATCCGTTTGGCTTGAGGACGTTTTGATTTCCATTGAACGCATCAAATTACATATCAGTCCAATCAGTTCATTTTCTGAATATACTCAAAGCCAGATTATAATTGATGCAACGGAAAGGAATTTGGAAATCATTTCTGAAGCCATAAAAAATGCTGCAAAACAAAATCCGGAATTGCCTATTACTAACATACCCAAAATAATTGGGTTGAGAAATATAATTAATCATGAATATTATAAAATTGAATTAGATAGAGTTTGGTAATTATTAATAAAGATTTGCCGCTCCTCGAAAAAGAAGTTAGAAAAATTTTAGAAGATTTTGAAAAAAAACTTGAACTCAACGAATTATAGTATGGATCAACAGGCAATTAAAAACAGGTTTGGAATTATAGGCAGTTCAACTGCGCTAAATTATGCACTCAGTGTGGCTATACAGGTTGCCAATACTGATCTTAGTGTATTAATAAATGGAGAAAGCG
>JALYYX010000252.1 GCA_030946075.1 Bacteroidota bacterium
TTTTAAGTAAAAAAATATGTATAAGGGCTTTGTTTGCTATTGGTAATTAGGTTACAAATTATTATTTTTCGTGTAAATAGTTTTATGTGGAAAAATTTTGTAAAGGAATACTTAAGTTTTACCCATAAGGAAAGATCAGCAATATTTATTCTTATCGCAATAATAGTTGTTTGTCTATTTCTTCCTTTTGCGTATCCCTATTTTACTCATAAACAAAATTACGATCATTCCCAATTTGATAAAGAAATATCCCGGTTAAAAATCAAGGAGGCAGATTCTTCTTCTGATAAAAAATATTATTCTAAAAATTTTGATGAAAATAATTATCACAATTATTATGAGCCATCAGAAAAAAATTATTATACAAAACCTAAAGCAGAAGTTTTTTATTTTGATCCCAACACTGCATCAGCAAATGATTGGAAAAGATTGGGTGTGAGAGAAAAAACTATTGAAACCATTCAGAAATATTTATCTAAGGGAGGCCATTTTTATAAACCCGAAGACATAAGTAAAATATGGGGATTACGGCCCGATGATGTTGAGCGTTTAATACCTTATGTGCAGATTGAAAACACTCCAAAACAATATGCAAAGGAAAATAATAATGATAAACCTTCCTATAATAATTCATCTTATAAAAAACCTGCGGCGCAAATTGTTGAGATTAATTCCGCCGATACAAATGCATTTATTTCTTTGCCGGGCATAGGAAGCAAGCTTGCACAACGTATTGTAGCATTTCGTGATAAACTTGGAGGTTTTAATTCCGTTGACCAAATAAAAGAAATATATGGTTTGCCGGATTCTACATTTATCAAAATAAAACCAAAGCTTGTTCTTACAAATACAACCATAAAAAGTATAAACATTAATACTGCCTCGCTCGATGAAATGAAATCTCATCCCTATATCAGGTATCCGCTTGCCAATGCTCTTATTCAATACAGAACGCAGCATGGAAATTTTTCTTCTGTTGATGAAATAAAAAAGATCATGATTGTAACTGAAGAAATATTTAATAAAGTGTCACCATATCTTACTACAAACTAAATTTTTATTGTTTCCTATTTTAACTGTTACAGTATTTATTAAATGTGATTTATATTGCAGCCTTTTATTAATATTATATGGATTTCACACGATCAGAACTTACCGTACAGGTTGCACAAACAGCTAAAGATTTTGCACTTCGTTATATTAAGCCACATGTAATGGAATGGGATGAAACGCAGGAATTTCCTGTTCACGTTTTTAAAGAGATGGGTAAACTTGGTTTAATGGGAGTTTTGGTTCCGGAAAAATATGGAGGCGCAGGGCTTTGCTATTTTGAATATAATGAAATTATTCAGGAGATAGCAAAAGTTTGTGGTTCCATCGGGCTTTCGCTGGCGGCGCACAACTCTTTATGTACAGGGCACATTTTATCGTTTGGAAATGAAGAACAGAAAAATAAATATCTTCCTAAACTGGCTACAGCCGAGCATATTGGCGCATGGGGATTAACAGAGCCAAATACCGGAAGTGATGCAGGAAATATGAAATGTGTTGCAGTAAAAGATGGAAATGACTGGATAATTAATGGAACAAAATGCTGGATAACGCATGGCAACAGCAGCAATGTTGCAGTTGTTATTTGCAGAACAGGCGAGCCGAGAACAAAAGACAATTCAACAGCATTTATTGTTGAAAGAAACACTCCCGGATTCACTGCAGGAAAGAAAGAAAATAAACTTGGGATGAGAGCCAGTGAAACATCAGAAATGATATTTAATGATTGCTGTATTGCTGATGAAAACCGTCTGGGTGAAGTTGGCGAAGGCTTTAAACAGGCTATGAAAGTTTTGGATGGCGGAAGAATATCTATTGCAGCTTTATCGTTGGGCATAGCTAAGGGTGCTTATGAAGCATCCGTACAATATTCGAAAGAAAGGCACCAATTTGATCAGCCTATTTCAAATTTTCAGGGAATTTCATTTAAGCTTGCAGATATGGCAACAGAAATTATGGCGGCAGAACTTTTAATTCATCAATGCTGCGATAAAAAAATGCGGGGAGAAAATATTACTAAAGAATCTGCTATGGCAAAATATTATGCCAGTGAAGTTGCTGTTAAGGTTTCAACAGATGCTGTACAAATATTTGGTGGCTATGGATACACAAAAGATTTTCCTGTAGAAAAATTTTATCGTGACAGCAAGCTTTGTACAATTGGTGAGGGAACCAGTGAAATTCAAAAAATAATTATTGCCAGAGAAGTGTTGAAGTAGCTATCTAGACAAGCTAAAGCTGTCTTACACCTAATGAAAATATTATTCAGAACTTTTTTTTCCAAACATTCCTCCTAATTTATCTTTAAGAAGTTGTTCTGCTTTTTCCCCGCTTTCTCCGGGTACCATTTCTGAAATGTTATCTAAAAAACTTCCGCCTTTTGGCACTGAACCTTCTGTAGTTCCAGTATCCCCAGTTGGTGTAGAACCGGAAGAATGAGATGCATCGGTACCCAAGTTATGAGAACCAAACACACTATCTATTGCCCCGCCAACCATGGGAAATTTCTCTTTTACAAAATTCTTTATGGTTTCCAAAATTCCATTCGCCTGCTCATGACTTAAGCCATGTACATTTTTTAATTTATCAATTAATTCCTGCATATATTTTTAATTTAGGTTATTACACAAATTACTTTATTTACTTTATAAACTTTATTTACTTTTTATTCCGTATCAAACCTATCAACACTTTCAATACCGGGTAATTTTTTTACCTGCTCTACAAGTTCTTCCAGTTCATCTTTATCGTGTACATATACTTTTATATTTCCTTCAAACAAACCATCTCTTGCCTCGATGGTTAAAGCATTAATATTTATTTTAAGATCGCCGCTTATTAAGTTGGTAATTTTATTTATTACACCAACATCATCAAGCCCAATGATTTTTATACCTGTAAGAAAAGAAATTTCTTTATTCTTAACCCATTTTGTTTTTACCACACGATGCCCGTAATTTGATAATAACCTTGCTGCATTTGGACAATTCGTTCTGTGAATTTTTAATCCCTCCCCCTGCGTAATAAACCCAAATACATCATCACCCGGAATAGGTTTGCAACAGTTTGCAAGCGTATACATTATCTTATCGCTGCTTTCTCCAAAAATTATCAGTTCTGTATCTTTTGGTAAATGTTTTTTTGATTCTGTTTTCTCCTTCTCCTCCACTTTTGGAGGGGGTAAAAGGGGCTTAGGCGCAATGAGCTTATCTCCTGCTACAGTAAATTCTTTTAACTCTTTTAAATCAATTTTCTTTACAGCAATTTCATAAAGAAGATCAAGGGGGGATGGAAGCTTATAAAAGTTTGCAAGCTCTTCCATGTTAGTGTAATTCATAGCAGCCCCTATACCATCAAGTTTGCGTTGAAGAATATATTTCCCTTCTTCAGCAATGGTTCTTTTTTCTTCTTTTAAAGAATCTTTTATTTTAGATTTTGCTTTTGTGGTAACAACAAAATTCAGCCACTCACTGTTTGGTTTTTGCTTGGCAGATGTAATGATCTCCACCTGATCGCCACTTCGTAATTTATGCCCGATAGGCACTAATTTATGATTCACTTTTGCGCCAATACATTTTACCCCCACAGCTGTATGAACGGCAAAAGCAAAGTCCAGCGCAGATGCACCAATGGGTAACATTTTTACATCACCCTTTGGTGTGTACACATAAATTTCTTCGGCCAAAAAAGAAACTTTAAAGTCCTGTAAAAAATCAATTGAATTTGCATCCTGGCTTGCAAGCACTTCACGTATTTGATGAAACCAATTGTCAAACCTGTTTTCATCATTTGTTCCTTCCTTATATTTCCAATGGGCCGCCAAACCTTTTTCAGCAATATCATTCATGCGTTTTGTACGAATCTGAACCTCTACCCATTTTCCATTAGGGCCCATCACAGTTGTGTGCAAAGCCTCATAGCCATTACTTTTGGGGTTGCTTAACCAGTCTCTCAATCGTTCTGGCGCAGGAGTATATTCGTCAGTAATCAAACTATATACTTTCCAGCAATCTTCTTTTTCTTTTTCAGGAGGTGAATTTAAAATAACACGGATGGCAAATAAGTCATACACTTCTTCAAAGGCAACTCCTTTCTTTTTCATTTTATTCCAGATGGAGTGAATGCTTTTAGGCCGTCCATAAATTTCAAAATCAAATTCTCCCAATTCTAATTTTTCTTTGATTGGCCTGATGAAATCATTTATGTATCGGGCACGCTCTCTTTTTGTATCGTTTAATTTTTGTGCAAGATATCTATAGCTGTCCGGCTCCATGTATTTCATCGCGAGGTCTTCCATCTCTGTTTTGATATTGTATAAACCCATGCGATGTGCAAGCGG
>JALYYX010000277.1 GCA_030946075.1 Bacteroidota bacterium
GGCAAACTGTATTAAATAAGGTAAGAGAAGTATACCAGGTTCGGTATCCTTATAAAGCAGAGTTTTTCTTTTAATATAATGATGGTTGATGATTTTAAAAATAAATTCTTTTTGAATTTTGTTGCAAGTTTAAAATGGCTATTTTTGCAACCCGATAAATATTCCTCCTTAGCTCAGTTGGTTAGAGCATCTGACTGTTAATCAGAGGGTCCCCCGTTCAAGTCGGGGAGGGGGAGCAGGATTATGAAGGGTTTGAGTTGAACGCTCAAACCTTTTTTATTTTCATTTGCATTAGGAAATGCATTCTTAAATATTAAAGTTCCCGTTAAATATTAGTGCAATAAGGAGTACTTATTTATATTTTTACAAAGCAATGTTTCTTAGTAAACTTACTAATACACCTGTGTACTTCTACTGAATTTTGTAATTACCATAAAACTTCATTGCTTCTCAGGCAATAATTATTTGTAAAAAGCGCTTATAGCTTATCCAATCAGACCTCTGATTTTCTGAAACTCTGAAAAACCATAAGTATGTTAAGATCTATCCGTTTTCCGATAGTGTTTTTATTTGCTTTCCCGGCCTTTACTAACTTTACTTTTCCGGTTAAAAATATTGGTTATTCAATTACTTATCTTACTCATGATTCAATAAAAATAATTGTAGCAGAAGAAAGTAAGGATGTTGCATCTGATAAATATTCATTAATAAATCTTGATAAAAAAGGGTTATCTAAAACAGCATTTGAGCTGGCTATGAAAGGATATGATCATCTTGCAAAAAAAAGATTACTACGAAATAAAAATATTTTAACTGTAATAGATTTCAGTAAACCATCAAGCCAAAAACGATTATTTGTAATCGACTTAAAAAAGAATAAACTTTTATTTCAATCGCTGGTAGCTCATGGCCGCAACTCAGGACTGGATTATGCTACAAGCTTCTCAAATGAAGATGATTCCCACAAAAGTAGCCTTGGTTTTTATGTAACGCTTAACACTTATTGCGGTGAATGTGGTTATGCTTTAAAGCTGAAAGGATGCGAAAGAGGCTTTAATGATAAAGCTTATGAAAGGGCTATTGTTGTTCATGGCAGTAAATATGTTACTGATGAGTTTTTACATAGCAATGGATTTTTAGGAAGAAGCTGGGGTTGCCCGGCATTACCCGAAAAAATAAGCAAAAAAGTTATTGATGTTATAAAGAATGGCAGTTGCCTTTTTTTGTATCAACCTAATGAAAAATATTTAAAGAAATCTCCTGTACTTAATGGATAATTGGATAATAACAACAGACCGGCACATGATATAAAGAATTTTTGTTTGGCACCACAGGAGAACACCGACCCCGGCTAACGCTGGGGTTATTTTTTATAAGATGATTGCGGCAGCTATATATTGACATAAAAATCCCAAAAGTAAACCCATGTAAATATCTTTTTGTGAATGATCACTTACAATCATTCTTGATGTGCATACAACGCCTGTTATTAATATTACAATTGCCAAGGGTAAAGTAATGGAAGAAGATGAACCGGCTTTTAAAATAATAAGCATTAAACCAAACATGCCACCACAGCCCATTGCGTGCATACTTATCTTAAAATAAATATTGCCAAGTAAGCCAACAGAAGATGTAAGGAAAACTCCGAATACAAATGATGGAAGTATTATGGGAAGTTCGGGTTGATTATGAAAAACAAGATACATCCAGAAAAAAAAGATGCCTGCTGCCATGTAAGGAATTATCCTGTCCCGTTGTGTTTTTAAAAAAACAGATTCTACAAAGCCTACACCTTTTAAAAGCAACACAGTTAATGCCGGGAAAAATATCATATTTAATGTAACCCTAAGCAATACCCATGTTTTTTCTTTATCACTTATCCCTACAAAAAAATCGGGATTTATAAATACTAAATAATAAATAACATACAGCGGAATAAATAACGGATGAAAAATATAAGAAAATATATGAGCAAAAAACCTGATTGTTGAAGAGTGCTCTATTGAAATATTTTTTTCCGATGTAATGGTATGCTCCATGAAGTTTATAACTCTTTTCGTAAACGGGCAACAGGAATATTAAGCTGCTCACGATATTTTGCAACCGTACGTCTTGCAATGTTGTACCCTTTTTCCTGCAGCAGGTCAGTTAATTTTTCATCGCTTAAAGGATGTTGCTTACTCTCAGCCTCAATAAGATTGCTTAATATTTTTTTAACTTCTCTTGTGCTCACTTCTTCGCCACTATCCATCACAAGGCTTTCACTAAAGAAAAATTTAAGACGGTAAGTTCCAAATTCTGTTTGCACAAATTTACTGTTGGCAACACGGCTTACTGTTGAAATATCAAGACCTGTTCTCTCTGCAATATCTTTCAATATCATCGGGCGCATTTCTGTTTCATCTCCTGTTAAAAAAAACTCTCTTTGATATTCCATAATGGTTTGCATTGTGCTAAGCAAAGTATGTTGCCGTTGCTTTATCGCATCAATAAACCATTTCGCAGCATCTATTTTTTGTTTTATAAAAAGTACTGCTTCTTTCTGGCGCTTATCTTTTTTGGCTCCTCTGTCATATTCTTTTAGCATATCTCTGTATCCTTCACTAATTCGGAGGTCAGGGGCATTTTTTGAATTTAAGGAAAGCTCTAATTTGCCATTGTTGTTAACAACAAAAAAATCGGGAATTACATAGTTTTCCATTTTATTTGTTTCCCCTACATGCCCGCCAGGCTTAGGGTTCAGCTTTATTATTTGATTTATTACTTCTTTAATCTGATCATCTGTTAACCCTAAGCCCCTCTGAATTTTTTCATAATGTTTTTTTGTAAACTCTTCAAAATATTTATCAAGAACTTTCATAGCCAACTCTACAGATTTACCCTGGTGGGATTTTCTTTCAAGTTGCAGTAATAAACATTCTCTTAAATCTCTTGCCGCAACTCCCGGGGGATCAAATTGCTGAATTTTTTGTATGAGCTCTTCTATTTCTTTTTCAGTAGCATCAATATTTTGGCGAAACGCAAGGTCGTCTGCAATTGATGTTAATTCTCTTCGTAAATAGCCAT
>JALYYX010000281.1 GCA_030946075.1 Bacteroidota bacterium
ACAATATCCCTGATGGCTGGATGGGGCTTGATATTGGTGAAATGGCTTGCGAAAATTTTACTAAAGTTATCATGCATTCCAAAACCATTTTATGGAACGGCCCTATGGGAGTTTTTGAAATGGAAAAGTTTCAACATGGTACAAAAACAATAGCACACGCCATTGCAGAAGCAACAGCCAATGGAGCATTCAGCTTGGTTGGCGGCGGTGATAGTGTTGCAGCAGTAAACAAATTTCATGTTGCAGATAAAGTAAGTTTTGTAAGTACCGGCGGTGGCGCATTGCTTGAATACTTTGAAGGAAAAACTTTGCCGGGAATTGCTGCGATAAAAAACTAACGCAATAATGACAGCTAAAAGTTAAGCATGGCATTTGCTTAAAACAATTATCTTTAATTCAAAATAAAATAAAAATGAAATCAAGAACAGGTTTATTCGTTGTTTTAGGAATAGTAGCTCTTTTATTTTTCTGGGGCTGCGGTGCTTACAATGGTTTGGTTGGTGTAGACCAGGAAGTGAAAGCCAAATGGGGTAATGTGGAAACACAATACCAGCGGAGAACAAATCTTTATAACCAGGTTATAAAAACTATTTCGGCATCTGCCAATTTTGAAAAATCAACATTAACTGAAGTGATTGCTGCAAGAGCAAGAGCAACATCCGTGAATGTAAATTTAAATGACTCTGCAAGTCTTCGCCAGTTTCAACAGGCCCAGGCTGGTTTACAAAGTTCATTCGCAAAATTAATGGCAGTGGCAGAAGCTTACCCTGATATAAAAACTACAAAAGCATTTCAGGATTTTCAGGCTCAAATTGAGGGAACTGAGAATCGTATAAATGTTGCGAGGCAGGATTATAATGGTGCTGTTCAAACCTATAATTTAAAAGTAAAAACTTTTCCGAATGCTCTTTTTGCAGGCTTATTTGGCTACCATGAAAAAGCATTTTACAAGTCAGATACCGGAAGTGAAAACCCTCCTGATACAAATTTTGATATAAAATAAATCAGGAAATAAATGTTTCCCCTTTTTAAAAAGAAAGAATTTTTTTCATTAGACGAAAAGGAAAAAATAGTTCAGTCCATAAGGGATGCAGAAAAATGCAGCAGTGGTGAGATACGGATTTATGCAGAAAGCAGATGCAAATTTATTGATCCGCTGGATAGAGCAACAGAAATTTTTTCTGAATTAAAAATGGATAATACCCAGGACCGTAATGCGGTGCTGCTTTATGTTGCGTTAAAAGACCGACAGTTGGCTATTTATGCCGATAAAGGGATTCATGATAAAGTGGGCACTCAGTTTTGGGAAGAGTCAGTAAATAAAATCCTGTTACATTTTGATAAAAAGAACTATACCAATGGCATAGTAAATTGTATTTCAGAAATAGGAAATGCATTAAAAGAAAATTTTCCTTACAACAACGAAACGGATAAGAATGAACTTCCTGATGAAATAATTTTTGGAAGATAGCAATCATGAAAAATTTTTTATTAATATTTCTTCTTTTTATTTCTCAGCAACTTACTGCTCAAAAACTATTTAACAAGCCAACCCCCCCGCAAGCTGTAAATGATTTTGGAAATTTTCTTGAGTCATTTCAAAAAGAGGCTTTAGAAAAAAAAATAAGGGACTATAACGACAGTACTTCTTCAGCCATTGTAATTGTTACTGTTCCTGATTTGCAGGGATATGATATTTCGGAACTTGCTTTAAAATATTTAAGAGAGTGGGGCATTGGCACTAAAGAAAAAAATAATGGCGTTTTAATTCTTGTTTCAAAGGCAGAACGCAAAGCCAATATACAAACGGGTTACGGAATGGAAGGTGTACTTCCCGATATTACCGCTAAGCATATTATTGATGAGGTAATGGTACCTAATTTTAAAGCGAACGATTACTATCGCGGATTTGATCAGGCTGTTGATGCAATTATTCTTGCCGCTGCTGGTGAATATAAATCTGACATAAAAAATTCTCCGCAGAACTTTCACATCTCTTTCAGAACAATATTTTTTTTAATCATCATAATAATTTTTATTCTTTCCAGAATTGGTGGCGGCGGCGGGGGTAATTATATGAGCAGAAGAGGCTCATCCGGTCTGGGTGGATTAGGCTGGTTCTTTTTGGGAAATATGTTAGGCGGTGGAAGCCGGGGTGGCTGGGGAGGAAGTAGTGGTGGATTTGGAGGAGGATTTGGCGGTGGTGGCGGCGGCTTCGGAGGGTTTGGAGGTGGTTCCGGTGGCGGAGGTGGCGCAAGCGGAGGGTGGTAAATTAATTTTTAATTAATAGATACAAATAAAAAGCAGATCAAAAACGATCTGCTTTTTTATAGAGTAAGAAAAGTTTATTTTATTAAACTACTAATATAATCAGCAAGTTCTTTATTTCCTTCGTCTTTTTTAGTTTTACTTAATTTAGTAAATGCATTTTTAAAAACAGGATCTGTAAATCCTCTGTATTGTTCTGGAATAAGATTTCTGAACTTCATCATTTCATCAACACCGGATCTTACATTGGTAGCATTTTGTATTTTTATCAGGTAACTTCCAAAAGAATTTGAAAGGGCAAGTTTATCTTCGTTTGGAGGAGCAATTTTGTATTGATTTAAAATAAAAGCAAAATCCGCCTCAGTTCCATTGCTCATTAAAGCCTGAGAAATTATACTTCCCAATTTCCCTTTTGCATCGTTGCTATATTTTTTTGCCAATGTATAAGCATTCGCAGGATCAAGAGTGCTTAAACCTTCTAAAGCCACGCCGGATATGGTGTACGAAGAATCACTTACATATTTTGTGAACAAAGGAAGATATTTTTTATCGTTCTGTTTAACCAAAATTTCAAGCGCTAATGCCTTAATTTTCCTTAAAGGATCTGTATCGGCAATTTTTTCAATTTTATTTAAAACATCAGCAGTAAGCAAAGTTTTATTTTCACTTAATTTATTCAAAGTAAATTCCCGCAATCCTTCGTACTTGTCATCTAAACCTTCTGCCAACTCTTTCATTTTCTTTTTAGAGAAATAATCAAGTGATTCTCTCCTGTCTAAATAATTTGGCGCATATTTCCATTGGTGAATAAAATTTTCGGCACTTTTATTATCTGTTTTTTCTACTAATAAAATTTTATCTGCATCAACATTTATAAGATCAGGCTTTGTTGGATAACTAAAATTGAATGTGTCTCTTTTATTTTCTAACCAAACTTTATATCTTTTTTTATTTGTTCCGTTATAAAAATCAATTGCAATTGGAAGGCGAAATATTTTTCCTGTTTTTTGTGTTTGTTCAATTATAACTTGCGCATTGCTATTTGCATAATTATAATTGATATTTAGTTTTGGATGTCCGCTGCCATAATACCATTGATTCCAGTACCAGTTGAGGTCTTGCCCTGTTACATCTTCAAAAGCCAATCTCAATTGTTGCGCTTCAGCACTTTTAAATTTATTATCAGTAAGGTATTTATTCAGTGCTTTATAAAATGCATCATCGCCAACATAATTGCGAAGCATGTGCAAAATGCGTCCGCCTTTATTATAACTCACCGCATCAAACATGTCTTCCTTATCAGCATAATAAAATCTAACCAGATCTTTGCTTTCACTGCCGCTGCCAATGTACGCCTGCATGTCCTCATAATTTTTTTCATCACCTGCATCTTTACCATGCCGGTATGTATCCCACAAAACTTCGCTATAGTTAGCAAAAGATTCATTCAATGTAATGTTGCTCCAGCTTTCAGTTGTTACCAAATCGCCGAACCATTGATGAAATAATTCATGACAAACGTATTCTTCAAATCGGTTTCCATCAGTTAATTGACGGGCATTTTGCTGCAAGGCATCAGTGTGTAAAGTGGCGCTGGTATTTTCCATAGCACCACTTACATAATCTCTTCCGGTTATTTGCGCATATTTTGGCCACTGATAAGGTACTCCGGTAATTTTCTCATAGAAACCAATCATAGCAGGGGTTTCACCAAATATTTTTCTTGCAACGGGAGCATATTCTTTCTCCACGTAATAGCTAACTTCTTTTCCTTTATAATTATCTTTTATAATTGAATACTCACCAACACCCATAAAAAATAAATAAGGTGCATGAGGTAAGTCCATCTTCCAGTAATCTGTTCTTGTGCCGTCTATATTTTTCTTTTGGCTTATAAGTAAACCGTTGCTAAGTGTTACATATTTCGCCGGAACGGTCATGTAAATTTCTTCGGTAGTTTTTTGATTTGGTTTATCAATTGTGGGGAACCAAACGCTGTTAGCCTCTGTTTCTCCCTGGGTCCATATTTGTGTGGGCTTATTTTTTTCTTCTCCCTTCGGATTAATAAAATACAAACCTTTTGCATCAGTAATTGCAGCACTTCCTTGCGCTTTTACATCATTGGGTTTAGAAGTATAATCAATATAAACTGTATAATTTTCAGTTGAGTTATAGCTTTTATCAAGAGTGATTTTAAGCATCATTCCATCGTATAAATATTTTAGTGGAATTTTATTTACGCCCTTTACAATTGCCACTTCTTTAATTGCCATACTTTTTGCATCAAGCGATAATGAATCTGTAGAATAAAAATGAGGATGCAAAGTGATCCAGGCTTTACCATACATCCACGATTTATCATAATCAAATTTTACATCAAGCTTTGTGTGAATCAGATCATTAATTTTTGGGTAACTTCCGCGGTACATTTTTTTCCACGAGGTATCTTTTGGCTGCTCTTCAGTTTGTGCTTTTATTAAAACAGAATTTGTTATCAGAAAAAGGAAAAGCAAATATTTCTTCATAAAGTAATTTTAATTTTGGGCAAAAGTAATCGGGATATTGTTAAAACAAATCAATTTTTATATAGAAGGCAAATGGTAAACTATATTAAATTAGATTTGCAGTAAGTGAATTCCGCGGATGAAAACTCTATACAATCTTTTATTTTTCGTTTCTTTTTTTTCTCTTGGCACAAAAGCACAGCAAAATCATTTTATTTATTTTCAATCAGAAAACCATCAACAGTTCTATGTAAAGTTTGATAATAAAATTCTTAACTCAGCTCCTTCGGGGTATTTAATAATTCCAAAACTAATTGACAGTACTTATTCTTTTGTAATCGGGTTTTCACAAAATAATGATGAGCAACAATTCAATTGTGTCATCAATAGAAAAGATTTGGGGTTTATTATTAAAAATTCCGGTGAAAAAGAATGGCACATTATTAATTTGGAAACACTCAATGCTTTACAGCCTGGTGATGTAATAAAAAAAAATGATAGCAGTACTATTGCTACAGAAAAAGAGACAGACGCTTTTTCCATTATGCTTGCAAATGCAGTACATGATTCGTCTATTCTACAAAAAAATATAGTTAAAGAATCTTTTGCTGAAAAGCCTGCAATAGCAGAATTAAAAGATAGCGCACAAATTGTTGCACTAAATGATGTGGCAATTTTGCGGCCTTCTTTAATTAAAAAAAAAATAAAGACCAAAGCTAAAGCCCCTCATCAGGTCGGAAAACAAAAGAAAGATGTAGCTGCAAATTTACCGTTAAAAAATAATAGAGATTCAACTCAAAAAGATTCCGTTCAAAATCTAATTGCCAATAAGGATGTTGCACTAAACGATTCTTCTATTAAAAAAGATATTGCTAAGGAAACCACTCCGGAATTAAAATCTTTACAAAAAGATACTTTACAAGTTATACCTACAAATAATAATTTGCAAAAAGATAGCTTGCAAAGTATAGCATTTAATGATCGTGCTTTAAAAGATACATTGCAAAATGCCACATCTGATAATGATTATTCTGTACCTGCAAAAAAACAAAAAATAAAAAAGAAAAAGAAAAGTGCAGAAATATCAAATTCGGCAATTGAAGAAAATGGAATAGTAAAAGAAAGTGATATAGGAAAAATTAAAATTGAGAATAAACTTGATACCTTAAATACAATAGTTGAAACTCCTGTATCAATTATAAAAAGAAAGTTCAAAAAGAATACAAAACAAGGGTTGGAAATGCTGTATGTTGACGACAATGGTGATACGAAAGACACCATTAGAATATTAATTCCAACTGATAAAAAGAAAAAGAAGGATGAAGAGATCAAAGAAGAACAAATTGTTTCGGCACCCTTGCAAGAGGAGAAACAAAAAAATACTTTAAATGATAAAAAAATTTCTGAAGAAGAAAAGAAGATTATTCAGGAAGCTAATAAAGAACAAGTGTTAAAATCAACTATGATAAATTCTGATTGTAAAAACTTTGCAACTGATGAAGATTTTTTAAAGATCAGGAAAAAGATGGTGGCCGGCAATAATGATGAGGAGATGATAAAAGCTGCAAGAAAAATTTTCAAAACAAAATGTTTTACTACTGAACAGATAAAGAATTTAAGCGTTTTGTTTTTAAAAGATGAAGGAAAGTATATGTTCTTTGATGCAGCATACCCCTTTGTTTCTGATTCTGAAAATTATCTTTCTTTGCAAAATCAATTAATCGACGATTATTACATCACACGGTTTAAAGCGATGATACATAAATAGTTTTTCATGCCCCGTTACTTTATTGAAGTTGCATATAAAGGCACCCATTATTCAGGATTTCAAATACAGCAAAACGCCAATTCTGTTCAAGCAGAAATTCAAAAAGCATTAAAAATTTTTTTCAAGAAAGATTTTGAGTTAACCGGCTCATCCCGAACTGATGCAGGGGTGCATGCATTGCAAAACTTTTTTCATTTTTATGTAGAACCTCCATTGATAACTGAAAAGGAAATTAAAATTTTAGAGTCTTCGAAAGTCTTCCCTGTAGGGGGAGATTTAGAGGGGGCTGCTTATAACCTAAATTCAATTCTCCCCGATGATATAGTTATCAAAAAAATATTCTTAGTCAAAGATTTTGCGCATTGCCGCTTTGATGCAATTA
Source organism: Bacteroidota bacterium (assembly GCA_030946075.1). Lineage (GTDB taxonomy): Bacteria > Bacteroidota > Bacteroidia > Chitinophagales > Chitinophagaceae > Ginsengibacter. Next base: position 6,923 of record JALYYX010000281.1, read on the forward strand.
GCCGGGAATATAAATATTTCATTTATCAAAAAAAAGATCCGTTCCTGCAGGATAGTGCATATTATTTTCCTTATAAAATTGATGTAGATAAATTGAATGAAGCAGCACAACAATTGCTAAAATATACCGACTTCACATCCTTCTCCAAAAAAAATACACAGGTAAATAATTTTATTTGCAAAATAGAAAAAAGCGAATGGATGATCGCAGAAAATAAATTGGCTTATAATGTTATTGCCAATCGTTTTTTAAGAGGCATGGTAAAAGGTTTGGTGGGTACAATGCTAAAGGTTGGTACAAACAAGATTTCCGTAAATGAGTTTTTGAAAATAATAGAAAATAAAGAATCTGCTAAAGCAGATTTTTCAGTGCCACCTCAAGGTCTTTTTTTGGTTGCAGTTAATTTTAATCCGGATATTTTTATTTTTCATTGATTAATTTAAAGTAATCCCTATTTATAATTTCTTAACAAAATACCATTAAAACTTTTGGTCTGTTAAACCTACATGTGTTATCTTTGCATCCGCTTTGTAAAAAGCATAAGTTCTCACAACAAAATATTTTTTTCTATCAAGGATTTCTAAAATTAAATTAGAAATATTTGGTAGCGTAAATAAAGGCTCTTACTTTTGCACTCCCAAATAAAAATGGGTGGTCAAAAAAAGGCCAAAAGATCTTTGAAAGTTTGGAAGCAACAGCATAGAATTTTTAATTCTAACACAAGGTAATGTTAAGCGTAATTTTTTTAGAATTTGACGTTAATTTTCGAGAGAGAATTTACAAGT
>JALYYX010000287.1 GCA_030946075.1 Bacteroidota bacterium
TATCATCCCGAGGCAACTCCGGGCCCTCATGACAGCCGTTATTTATTTGATGATTTTATTTCACTTATTATTAAAAACACAAATTAGAACGAATTACACGAATTTTTTGGCTTAATTCGTGTAATTAAGATTTCTAGTAATCCAAACTTTTAATTTCGTTTAATTCGTGTTTCAAACTTAAATTTAGTGTTATGAAGATCTCGATCATTAACGGACCCAATCTTAATCTTATCGGAACAAGAGAAACGGACATTTACGGCAGCGAAACTTTTGAACATTATTTTCAAAAGCTCCGAAAGAAATATGAGAATATTGACTTCGATTATTTTCAAAGCAATATAGAAGGCGAACTGATAAACGAGATACAGCGTGCGGGCACGAAGATGGATGGTATTATATTAAATCCCGGTGGATATTCTCATACTTCAGTAGCGATCGGCGATGCCATTGCTGCAATAAAAACACCTGTTGTTGAAGTACATATTTCAAATATTGATGCAAGAGAAGAATTTAGAAAGTTGTCTCATGTGTCTGCAAAATGCAAGGGAACTATCAGCGGACTTGGATTAAAGGGTTATGCTCTGGCGGTAGAATATTTTTTGAAGTAATTCATTGCACTTTTTCTCTTTGCATTAATATTTCTGACGGAATCATATCTTTGTTCCATACAATCTCCTGATGTACAAATTTATTTTTACGGCTTTCATGTTTTTATTTTTTATTTCCTGCAATCAATCTTCAAAAACAAAAAAAAATACCGACCCATTAGAGACCGGAAGGGAATTTATTGATGCTTCTTTAAAAGGTAACTATGATTATGCAAAAATGTATCTGCTACCCGATAGTACAAACATTATGTACTTTGACAGATATAAAGACTTTGATAAGAACATGAATGAGAATGAAAAAAAAGGATATAAAAATGCCAATATAATAATTAACTCTGCAGAAAATATTTCAGACTCTGAAATGATAATTAATTATTCAAATACATTTAAAAACAAACCTTCAAAAATAAGAGTGATTAAAAAAAATAATGAATGGCTTGTGGATTTTAAGTACACTTTCTTAGGAAATATGTAATATGAACTTTAATAGCTTTTTAGTGGTTGGTGCTGGTGGTGCAATAGGTTCCATGTTGCGTTATGCAATTTCTCTTATAACAAATGACAAACTTTTTCCATACACAACCTTTGCTGTAAATATTTTAGGCAGTCTGTTAATCGGTATGCTATTCGGCCTGATAATGAAAAATAACTTATCCAATTATGGATGGATGTTTATGGCAACTGGCATCTGTGGCGGTTTTACAACATTTTCAGCTTTATCTCTGGAAGGTCTGGAATTATTGCAGGCTCAACGCTACTATATTTTTATATTGTATTTTTTACTCAGCATTGTATTGGGGATAGGTGCCGCTTTTTTAGGATATACTTTTACAAAATAAATTTTTATGTCTATACAAACTATTTTAATCTTATTGCTTGTAGGCGTCGCTGCCGGTATGCTCAGCGGGCTTGTGGGTATTGGCGGCGGAATAATAATTGTTCCTGCACTTGTTTTTTTTCTGGGTTTTTCACAAAAAATGGCTCAAGGCACTTCTCTGGGAATATTGCTGTTGCCAATTGGCATTTTAGCTGTGATGCAATTTTATAAAGCAGGTTATATTGATATGAAATCTGTATGGTTGGTATCGTTAGGGTTTTTAGCAGGAGGCTATTTCGGAAGTAAATTTGCTCTAAGTCTTCCTCAAGATACACTAAAGAAAATTTTTGCCGTAGTGCTATTGCTGGTAGCTTTTAAAATTCTTTTTCTTGATAAGAAAATTAAAGAGACTGCTACTTCTAATACTCACCAAAAAAAAGAGAATTATACTAACAATATTGAATAAGATATTATATTTCGAAATATCGTTTAATAACTTTAAGCTTATGTGTTCGCTGCCTGGTTTCTAAATTTACAATTCCTTCTTTATCTAATTTATCAAGTCTAACTTTTCCTGAGGCATGAATTATTTCCTGCGGACTTAATACAATTCCCACATGCGTAATTTTTCCTTCCTCATTATCAAAAAAAGCAAGATCGCCGCAAACAACATCCTGCAATAAATTAACTGTATCTCCCAGCTCAGCCTGTTGCCATGCATCTCGGGGCAAAGGCTTCTTAAAAAATTTATAAACCATCTGGCTAAATCCACTGCAATCAATACCAAACACGCTTTTGCCACCCCATAAATAAGTTGTATTTAAAAATTTATACGCTACCTGTTTAATTGTTTTAGAATTAATTTTTGCAATTACAGGCTTCCAAACTTTTCCGGAATATTGAACAGAATTTTTTCGCCAAAAAGCTTTGCCATGATTTAATGATGTAAGAGAACTTCCGTACGGTACATACATGTGATGGCCATTGTAATCCACTTCATTAACCCAATCATCTGCAAGTTCCTTGTTGGCCTGTAAAAAATTTTCTTCATCAATTTCTACAACATGGCTTGCATGGCACCAGCCATCATAATCATCATACTTGCATTTTATTTTTACCCAACTCTCCATCCCATATTCTAAAATAATACAACATTCACCAAACAAAAGCTGGCTTACCATTTCACTTTTATGAGATGGTTCTTTCCTCAGGGCACTTACCGGAACACAACATCCTGCATACTTCATAATCTATTTATAATTTTTGTTCGCAAATGTAAATTATGGAATTTATTTATGTTTACATCTTAGTAAAATAATCTTATACTGTTTTGGATTCTCAAAAATTAAACCAGATAGACGATAAAGAGTTGCTGCAAAAATTTTACAGCGACCATAGTAACGAATGGCTGGGGATACTATTGCCCAGATACACGCTTTTATTGCTTGGTGTTTGCATGAAATATTTAAAAAATGAAGAAGATGCAAAAGATTGCGTGCAACAAATTTTTTTAAAAGTAATTAATGAATTACATAAGTACAAAGTTGAATATTTTAAAAGTTGGATATATATGATCGCAAAAAATCACTGCCTCATGAAACTTAGAGACAAAGGAAAATATTCAATAGAAATAAATGAAAAGATAATAAGTGCAAATATTGTTGAAGATAAAAATTCATTAATTGAAAAAAATAATATTTTGAATGAAATGCAAATTGCATTGCAGCAGCTAAACCGGGAGCAGCAACAATGTGTAACTTTGTTTTATCTGGAAAAAAAATCATACGCTGAAATTGCCGCTGAAAGCGGGTTTAGCCCCATGCAGGTTAAAAGCCATATACAAAACGGAAAAAGAAATCTGCGATCGTTACTTGAAAGAAAAATAAACCATGAACAATAAACTTTTAAATATATTATCTAACAGCAATAAAGATATTGACAATCAGAAATTGATGGATTATCTCAGTGATAAATTATCTGCCGAGGAAAAGCATGATGTAGAAAAATTAATGACAGAATCTGATTTTATTAATGACGCTGTAGAAGGGTTGGAAGAAGTTAGTGATAAGAAAGATCTCTCACTTTTTGTGGAACAATTAAATTCTGATCTTCATAAACAACTTAATAAGAAGAAAAAAAGAAAACAAAAATTAAAGCTAAAAGAGCAACCCTGGCTTTATCTTACTATTATACTTATTCTGCTGCTAATAATAATTTCATTTATTGTAATAAAAAAACATTTAGAGAGCGAGAAAGAAATACATAAAAAAATTCCGCCATCAGAACAACAAAACTTACCAAAATAAAAATCCCGCCGTTTTGCGGAGGGATTCTTTTTTAATAAGAATAGTATATTGATAAATTATTTCTTATCAGCTTCTTTCTTCATTTTATCAGCGCCTTCTTTTACTTTTTCAGCAGCTTTATCCATTTTCATTTGAGCAGTATCAACCATTTTCTTAGCATCATTCATCATTTTTTTGGTAGTATCCATCATGCTATTTGTTGAAGAATCAGTTACCATTTTAGTTGAATCGGTGTTAGTGGTTTCTGTTTTAGAGCTCTCATCATTACAAGCAGTCATAAAAGCTGCTATAGTTAGAATCGCAAATAATTTTTTCATTGTTGTTTGTTTTAAATTTTTTAATTGGTCGCAAAAGTAGATAAAAATAATTAACAGGCAAAAAAGTTACCAATTTGAGATACTTAAAAACCCACACTAAGGTGGGTTTTTATACATATAAAATGCTAGTATAAATTTTGGGGATTATTATTTACCCATTTTATCCATTTTCATATCCATCATTTTACCATCCTTATCCATCATGTGACCATCTTTATCAATCATCATTCCTTCGGTCATCATCATTTTCTTACCATCTTTCATCATAACATGGCCATCGGTCATCACTTTGCAGCCGTCGGTGCATGTCATTGTTTTATCCATCATCATCATTTTGCCGTCTTTCATCATCATCATTTTGCCATCTTTCATCATCATCATACCGTCTTTCATTTCAGGAGTTGACATTGTAGTTACAGGTGGAGTCATGGCAGAAGTATCTTTCATCATTGATGAATTATCCTTCATCATGTTTGAAGAATCTGTTACTGCTGTATCAGTTTTTGTTGCAGAATCATTACAGGCACCAATAAATAATGCAATAGATACAATTACGATTAATTTTTTCATTTTTTTTTATTTAAGTATTATGATTAAGATTTAATAGACAAAGATAGTTACTTGTATACGAATTTTTCCTACGAATGGTTTTATCTGTTTATTTTTTTCTAAAAAAAATACGAATAGGTACTCCGGAAAGTTTAAAATTTGCCCTTAATTGGTTTTCGAGATAATTTTTGTATGGTGTTTTTATATCATCAGGATAATTACAAAAAAATGCAAAGGATGGCACCACAGTCGGCAATTGTGTAACATATTTAATTTTTACTGCATTACCTCTTACAACAGGGGCATGATAATTTTCTACAGCCTTAAGCATAGTGTCGTTGAGCTTTGAAGTAGAAATTTTTTGATTCCTGTTTTCATAAACATCCAATGCTAATTCCATCGCTTTGAATATTCTTGTTTTTTCGATGGCCGAAATAAAAAGTATTGGAACATCATTAAATGGTGCTAATTTTTTCTTTAATTCTTTTTCATAATCTCTTGCACTATTTGTTTCTTTTTCTACAAGATCCCATTTATTCACCAGCACAACAATTCCTTTTCCTTTTTTTACAGCAAGAGAAAAAATATTAAGGTCCTGTGCCGTTAATCCTTTTTCTGCATCTAAAAGAAATAAGCAAACATCAGCCTCGTCCATTGCTTTTATTGCCCGGATCACAGAATAAAATTCCAGGTCTTCATTTACTTTAGTTTTTCTGCGGATACCTGCGGTATCAATCAAAATAAATTCTTTATTAAAAAGATTATAAGTAGTGTGAATGGTATCTCTTGTTGTTCCGGCAATACTGCTAACAATTGTTCTCTCCTGCCCTATCAGTACATTTAAAAATGAAGATTTGCCTACATTAGGCTGGCCAATAATGGCAAATTTCGGCAGTTGAATATCCGGCGACTCTTCTTTTTCATCAGGAATTAAAGAACATACTTCATCCAAAAGTTCCCCGGTGCCGGTACCGCTTAGCGATGAAACAAAAAATATTTTATCAAATCCCAGACTGTAAAATTCTGATGCTTCCAGTAACCTTTCATGGTTATCAACTTTATTTATTAAAAGATAAGAAGGCTTTTTACTTCGGCGTAAAATGTCTGCCATCGCTTCATCAAGGTTTGTAACACCTGTAGTAACATCACACATAAAAATAATCGCATTGGCTTCTTCTACCGCAATTAAAACCTGTTTACGAATCTCTCTTTCAAAAATGTCATCACTGTTGGGAACAAACCCACCGGTATCAATAATATTGAAATTTTTGCCGCCCCACTCAACAATGCCATACTGCCTGTCTCTTGTAACTCCGCTTATATCGTCAACTATAGCCTTCCGCTGCTCCAGCATACGATTAAAAAAAGTGCTTTTACCAACGTTCGGCCTGCCAACAATTGCCACAGTATAACTCATTAAAATAAATTTGTAATTCTAAAAAATATCGCAAAGGTATTGCTTATACTTTTTGCACTTTAGCATTTAACTTTTGAAGATGGTAGTAGAAATCAGGATAGGACTTATTTATAGCATCTGCATTGCTGATGGTAGTTTCGCTATTTGCGTGCAAAGCCGCAACTGCGCATGCCATTGCAATGCGATGATCGTGGTGGGAACTTACATTGGCCCCTTTAATTTTTTCCGCTCCATTTATAATCATTACATCTTCAGCAATTTTAATCTCAACATCCATTTTTTTAAATTCACTTTGTAAAGAATTTGTACGATCACTTTCTTTATGCGTTAACCGGTTAACGCCTTTTATTGAACTCGTGCCTTTGCAATAAGCAGCAAGTGCAACTAATGGGGGGAAAAGATCAGGGCAATCGGTTGCATCAAAATTAAATGCATTGAGATGAGTTGATGTAACTGAAATTTTATTTTTATCAGTTGACATTTTTGCTCCGCACATTTTTAGTACTTCCATAATTGCTTTATCTGCCTGGGCAGAATTTACATCTAACCCTTCAAGAGTTATTTCTCCGGCAATGGCACCCGCAACCAATAAAAAAGCTGCACCGCTCCAGTCACCTTCAACTGTATAGTTTACATTTTGTAGTTTTTGTTTAGCCGGATGGAAATGAAATTTTTTGTAATTATCATTTTGTACATCCCATCCAAAATGTTTCATCACACTTAAGGTTAGATCAATATAAGGTTTACTTGTAAGATCATTAACCTTAATAGAAACCTTTGCTGTAGCGGCTTTTGCATAAGCCATTAATAACCCGGTTAAAAATTGGGAACTTAAAGAACCATCTATCGTAATATCAGCTGGCTGCAATGGGCCTTTTATTTTTATTGGAAGTTTACCATTGTTTGATTCAATTTTAATATTTAGCAAAGGGAAGATCTCATCAAAAAAATTCATTGGCCTTTGTAATAAACTTCCGCTTCCATTTAAAATAATTTCAGCTGAACTTAATGCAGCAATTGGCGCGAACATTCTTAATCCTAATCCACTTTCTCCACAGTTGATAGTCCCCTCACAACCTCCTCCCTCAGGGGAGAAGTTTAATGGAAAACTTTTACTTATTATTGAAAGTTTATTATTACTAAGAGGAATTATTATCGCACCTAATTTTTGAATCACATCCAATGCAGCAAGGTCATCATTGCTTTTACCCGGATTACTGATAATTGTTTCCCCATTTATAAGCAATGCAGCAGCACAGGCTCTTTGCATAGAGCTTTTTGATGCAGGTGAATAAACAGTTCCCGAAATTTTTGATGGATTTATTTTTACGATCATACCCCTAAATCCCCTAAAGGGACTTTGTAACTTTATAAATTTTTAAAAATTAATTCTTTAAGTTGATTCAAAGGAATTGGCTTTACAATGCCCTCACCAATTTTATTCAGCAGGATAAAATTCATTGTATCAGCAGATTTCTTTTTATCCAGTAATAATACTTCCCAAACTTTTTCTTTATCAAATTTCAGATCAACAGGAAGATGATATTTTTCAAGGAGGCTTATCACTCTTGATCTTTCTTTTGAAGAAAAATTATTTACTACTTCAGAAATCAAGCATGCAGCCGAAATGCCTATGCTTACTGCATTTCCGTGAGATAGACCATAAGTATTTTCTATTGCATGGCCAATGGTATGACCAAAGTTTAGCAACCTTCTCTCACCTGTTTCAAATTCATCTTGTGAAACAACATTGTATTTTATTTCAACATTCTTTTTTATCAGTTTTGCAGTTTTATGTTGATCGGCTTTCAATGCTTGCAAAGATTCACCTTCTAAAAAAGTAAAAAGATCTTCATTTTTTATACAGGCATGCTTTATAATTTCAGCAAAGCCGTTTATCCATTCTGCATCCGGCAATGTTTTTAAAAAAGAATAATCATACAATAAAAATTCAGGGTGCTTTATTACTCCAACTAAATTTTTATACTTTCCAACGTCAACACCATTTTTACCGCCAATGCTTGCATCAACCATTGCAAGTATGGTTGTTGGCACAAACCCAAATTTTACTCCTCTCATATAAACGGACGCCGCATACCCGGCAATATCTGTAACAACTCCGCCACCGATCCCGATAATAAAGGTTTCCCTGTCAGCCTGCAATTTTATCAACTCAGCAATAATGTGATCAACAGTTGACTGCTGTTTATTTTCTTCACCCGGCTTTATTACAATTGTTTGCCAGCCAATAAATCTATCCTGATAATTTTCAACAATATTTTTATCTGTAATTATTACAGTTTTTTCTTTTGAAACTAATTGTTCTAAAAAAGAAAAGTCAGCATCAAAATAACAGTCAACTGTTTTGGCAGGAAATTTATATTGCTGCTTATCCATTAATCATTCATTATTTTATTCTGGTGATTGATGCTTTCCAAATGTACAGCATCAAAATATTTTGTGATAAATTCTTTGCTCAGCCCCAACATTTCTCCTTTTCTAAAAGCCTTTGCCAGTATATCATTCCAGCGGTTTGTTTGCAAGATGGTAATATTATTTTCTTTTTTGTACACCCCGATCTTATCAGCAATTTTCATCCGCTGACCGATCAATGTCAACAGTTCATCGTCAATATGATTTATTTGTTCTCTTAAAGTTGCCAACGCTGTAATAAATTCTTTCACATCAGTATTTTCAGAACGCCATATTAATGCATCAAGCATTTCAGCCAAACGCTCAGGAGTAATTTGTTGTTTTGCATCGCTCCATGCATTGTCAGGATCAATATGGCTTTCTATCATCAATCCATCAAAATCAAGATCAATACATTTTTGTGAAATTGCCTGCAACATAGTTCTGTTGCCGCAGATATGCGATGGATCGCAAATAAGCAACATATCAGGATACCTGCGTTTCATTTCAATTGGCAGGTGCCACATGGGTGCATTGCGGTATTCCATGTTGCCATAATTTGAAAATCCGCGGTGGATCATTCCTATTTTTTCTATCCCAGCTTTTTGCAAACGTTCAATTGCGCCACACCACAAATCAAGATCAGGATGAACAGGATTTTTTATCAGCACAGGAACATCAACACCACGCAAAGCATCAGCCACCGCCTGAACACTAAAAGGATTTACTGTTGTTCTTGCACCTATCCATAAAACATCCACATCAAAATGCAAAGCATCCTCAACATGCTTGGCTGTTGCAACCTCCACGGTTATTGGCAGGCCTGTTAATTTTTTTGCAGAGTTTAACCATGCCAACCCTTTTGCACCAATACCTTCAAACATTCCCGGCTTTGTACGTGGCTTCCATATTCCGGCACGCAGCATATCTACTTTGCCTGTTTTAGCCAGTCGTGTAGCGGTTTCTATCACCTGCTCCTCAGTTTCTGCACTGCAGGGTCCACTAATTATCAACGGTCGTTTATTCCATTTTTCCTGCAATATTTTTTTCATTGTTTTTGTTTCAGTTTGCATTGTAAAATTATTTTTTGTTTATCAGCATTTATTTTTTCATCAGCTTCACAGGCGTCGCACTCTTGTACATTATATCTTTATTCAACAGCTCAACATAGTTGTCATCCTGAGTCTGACAACTATTCCAATCTCCATAACTCATCTCAAATCTTATTTCTTCTTTTCCATGTAAGCCAACTTCTTTCCATCCATTCATCCGATAAAATTTTTCTGCTCGTGTATTGGGGGAAGTACCAAGCCAAATTTTTTCTTTTGTCTGAGTAAAATACCAATCAAGCATTTCTTTATGCAATCTTTTTCCAATTCCCTTTGCTTCATGATGAGGATGGACAAATAAAGCCCATACATTTTTTTCTTTTAGATCAGCAATTGAAAAACCAACAACATTTCCATCCAATTCACATACCCATCCTTTACCACGAACAGTTAAAAATTCTTCGCAATCTTTATCAGGAACCAGCGCAGGATCTGATAAAATATTTTCTTTTACAGAATGTCTTACGATTTGTATTTGCGGTATGTCACTAATATCTGTTTCTCTGAATATCATTTTAATATTCTCTTTATTTTATTTGCATTCTCCATTAACTCAGTTAAATATTCTAAATTTTCTTTTTCCAAACTCGATTTAAATTTTCTCAGTTGTGAAATATGTTCATTTAAAACATCTAAAACATTCTCCCGGTTCTGCATAAAAATAGGCGCCCACATTGCAGGATTACTTTTCGCCAAACGAACTGTACTTTCAAAACCACCGCCTGCCAATTCAAAGATGGCATCCTCTTCTCTTTCCTTTTCCAATACTGTATTTGCCAAAGCAAAAGATGTAATGTGAGAAATGTGACTTACATACGCAGCATGTATGTCATGGCTTTCGGCATCCATATAAACGATGTGCATCCCTAAAGCTTTATAAATTTTTTCTACAATAGTGACTGCATCAATATCGCTTTTTTCTTTTTCGCAAATTACACAGGCCCTGTCTTTGAAAGCATCCCTTACAGCAGCTTCCGGGCCACTGTATTCGGTTCCCCACATGGGATGTGTTGCAACAAAACGTTTCCGCATCGGGTGATCTTCCAATGCTTTACACAGTGCATATTTTGTAGAACCTGCATCAGCAACAATCTGTTCATCATTTACAAGGTTCATTATCTGTTCAGTTATTGGGATAGTAACATCAACAGGTATCGCTACATAAATAAGATCACTTTGTTTTACAGCATCTTCCAATTGCATCGCTTCATCTATGATCCCTAACGCCAATGCCTTTTGCAGGCTTGCTTCTGTGCGGCTGACACCAATTATTTTTTTAGCGAAACCTTTTTCTTTCGTAGCCAAAGCAAATGATCCGCTAATTAAACCAACACCCACAATAGTAACTGTCATATTTTATATTTTTTTAGCTAAGAGATAAAAGAGTTAAAAGAGATAAAAAGGTTTATTTTAGATTTTTCTTTTTCTTCTTCAACTCTTTTCACTCTTAGTAATTGTAACTGTCATATTTTATATTTTTTTAGCTAAGAGATAAAGGAGTTAAAAGAGATAAAGAGATTTATTTTAGATTTTTCTTTTTCTTCTTCAACTCTTTTCACTCTTAGCAATTCTTTTTCTTCTTCAACTCTTTTCACTCTTAGCAACTCTTTTTCTTCTTCAACTCTTTTCACTCTTAGCAACTCTTAGCATTGCTTCTTCAATTTTTTGTTCGTTAGTGCACAAACTTATTCTTACATAATTATTCCCTTCGCTTCCAAAAATTCCGCCCGGTGTTATAAACACATTTGACCGATACAAAACTTTATCACTTAATTCATAACCATCTTTATAATTTAAAGGAATTTCTGCCCATACAAATAATCCTGCCTGGCTTTCATCAAAAGAACAATCCAATAATTTAAGTAATTCAAATACTTTTTTTCTTCTTGCTCTATATGTTTTATTTACTTCATCATGCCACTCCTGCCCTAACTCCAAAGCCTTTGCTGCAGCCAGTTGCAGCGGCAAAAACATGCCGCTGTCCATGTTGCTTTTAAAACGCAACACATCATCGATCCTTTGTTTTGCACCGCATAACATTCCAATTCTCCACCCGGCCATATTATGACTTTTGCTCAACGAGTTTAATTCAACCGCAACATCTTTTGCGCCTTCAACACTAAGCAAACTCATTGGATCATCATTCATAATAAAACTATAAGGATTATCATGAACAACTAAAATGTCATGCTTTTTGGCAAAGACAATCAATTGCTGAAATAATTCTTTGGTTGGTAATTTACCTGTTGGCATTTGCGGATAGTTCACAAACATCAACTTTACTTTTCCCAGATCGGTCTTTTCCATTTCTTCAAAATCAGGGAACCAAATATTTTCTTCTTTTAAATTATATTCTACAATTTTACCACCTGCAATTTTTGCTGCGGCACTGTATGTTGGATAGCCGGGATTGGGTATTAAAACAATATCTCCTTCATTAATGTATGTCATGCAAATGTGCATGATGCCTTCTTTACTGCCAATGAGTGGAAGTATTTCTGTGTCTGCATTCAGTTCTACATCATACCATTTTTTATACCATTTGGAAATTGCATTCCGCAACACGGGACTTCCCTTGTAATTCTGGTAACCATGCTGGTTTGGCTTTAATGCTTCTTCATGTAAGGTCTTTATAACATCAGGATGAGGCGCCAGGTCAGGGCTGCCAATTCCTAAATTGATGACCTGCTTACCAGTTTTGTTCAGATCATCAATCTCTCTAAGTTTTTGAGAGAAATAATATTCGCCGATACCTTCTAATCGTTTTGCTGTGCCCCCCCCTAACCCCATGATGGGGGAACCATTCTGTTCAGATTTTAAATTATTTTTCATACTTGTTAAGTTCCTTTGGGAATTTAGGGTTAAATAAAAATCCCGACCATTTAGCCGGGATTCTTTTTATGTTATTTCTGTTGAGTTCAGTTTCTAACAAAAGTTTCCCGGACTATTTTTAGAATAGTAGTAATAATATCCGGTATATGCTTTTGTAATTTTCATTTATTATGAACAAAAATAATAAACAGTTTCTAATTTCCAATTAAAAAACTATTCTTTTAAAAAAAAGTTGCTTTATTTTTTTCTTTTTTACAGCAATTATTATTTACTGCTTAATATGTCTTGTGCCAGTTCCATTGCTGAGCCTGCTGGCATTAGTAGTATTATTCATACGTCCTGTAATCACTACTCATTTTGCTGGAAGTATCAACCTTAAGATTTGTTGAATCAGTTGCAGTGGAATAGTATCAGTTTTTGAATCATTGCAAGCTGCAAATATGGATGCTACTGAAAGGGGCATCAATACTTTTTTCATTTTGCAGGCTTTAAGATTAATAATTTTTACCGCAATTATACAATTGTAAAGAAAATGTAACCCGCTGTTTTAAAGTATTTTTACACCACTTTAGGGTTACTTTCCTTATTTAACTGTATTAATTATAGCCTTGTGAATATATTGGACCAGGAACAAATTTTATTAAAGGGATTAGCAACCAATGATAAAGCGGCCATTGAAACTATTTACCGTGAAAATTACAACACTATTCAATCTTTCATCGTAAAAAATAATGGCTACCCTGATGATGCAAGAGATATATTTCAGGAGGCGATGATAGTTCTTTTTGAGAAGGTAACATCAGGTTCGTTTGAGCTCACATGCCAAATTAAAACGTATTTGTATTCAGTATGCCGAAGATTATGGCTTAAAAGGCTGCAACAATTACAGCGTTTTAATCCAGCTGTTGAAAACATAGAAGAAACTGTTGCGGTTGAAGAAGAACTTGAGGCTCATGAAAAAAGAAATGCCGATCTTATGTTAATGGAAAATGCGTTAAATAAAAT
>JALYYX010000301.1 GCA_030946075.1 Bacteroidota bacterium
AACAGTTACTTCCTGAATTTCAAATCCTACAGAAGAAAATATTAATGTAACAGGTAACTTTTGATTAATACTTAACCTGAAATTTCCTTTATCATCAGTAAATGTTCCTGCGCCGGAACCTTTCACAGTAACAGATGCTGCAGAAACGGCATCGCCCGTTACACTGTTTTTTACATTTCCGCTAATTGTAGTGTTTTGAGCAAAGGCAAATAATACAATGATATTTGCTGCGAACAAAGCGGCCAGGTATTTAAAACTTTTTCTCATAATGGTATTTTTGGTTTAAAAATTTAAGGCAAAATAAGGATTGTTATTATGGTTTGAAAATTTAATTTTCACCATTCATAAAAAAATGTTCAAATCTTATAATTAAAATCTCAATCGGCGGCTTTACTTTAGCATTATGCCTTCATTAAATTTACCTTGCCAAACAACTTTTTACAGTGGAAAAGTAAGGGATGTTTATACAATTAACAACAAATGGCTTGTAATGATTGCCACTAACCGCATCTCTGCCTTTGATGTAATTCTCCCTAAATTAATTCCTTATAAAGGACAAATTTTAAATCAGATTGCTGCATACATGCTTGCTGCAACAAAAGATATTTGCCCTAACTGGCTGCTGCAAACACCGGCACCCAATGTTACTATCGGGAAAAAATGTGAGCCATTTGCAATAGAAGTAGTTGTTAGGGGAAACCTTACAGGCCATGCGTGGCGCACATATGCATCAGGCAAAAGAAAATTATGTGGAGTAACCTTACCTGAAGGAATGAAAGAAAATGATTTTTTTTCCACACCAATTATTACACCATCTACCAAAGCAATGCATGGCCATGATGAAGACATAAGTAAAGAAGAAATTATAAAAAGAAATTTAGTTAATGAAGATGATTATAAAAAAATTGAAGAATACAGTTTACAATTATTTACAAGAGGAAATGAAATTGCCGCAAAAAGAGGACTGATATTGGTAGATACAAAATATGAGTTTGGAAAAATTGACAGTGAGATTTATTTAATGGATGAGATACATACTCCTGATAGCTCAAGATATTTTTACTCAGAAGGATTTGATGAACGGCAAAATAATGGCGAAAACCAAAAACAGCTAAGTAAAGAGTTTGTAAGAGAATGGCTGATTGAAAATAATTTTATGGGAAAGGAGGGACAAACAGTTCCTGAAATGAATGATGAATGGGTAACAACAATCAGTAACCGTTATATTGAGCTGTATGAAAAAGTTATTGGGGAGAAATTTATACCACAGGAATTAAGTGATGAAGAAACTGAAAAAATAATTGTCAGTGCATTAAAAGAATTGGAATAAAGAATTATTCCGCTACAAACCTGTACCCTACTCCTTTAATGGTAATTATCTCCAGCCTTGGATCGTTCTTTAAATAACTTCTCAGCTTTGTTATGTACACATCAAGATTACGGGAATTAAAAAATGAATCATTACCCCAAAGCAAATTTAAAATATCGCGGCGGTCAGTTATTTTATCGCGATTTTGATAAAGCAGCTTCAGCAATTCACTTTCACGAAAAGAAAGTTTACGATCTTCTTTACCATCGTTTAATACCTGCCTGTTTAATTGAAAAGTATATTTACCAAAGCTAACTGTATCGCTGTTTATTTTTTGAGGCTGTTCGCTTTTAATGCGTAAAAGATGTTGTATGCGAACTATCAGTTCTTCCATGCTAAATGGTTTGCGGATGTAATCATTGCCCCCAATTGAAAATCCTTTTACTACATCTTCGGTCTGCACTTTAGCTGTAAGAAAAATAATAGGAATAGCTGCATTAATAATTCTTATTTCATCTGCAATGGCAAATCCATCTTTGTTGGGCAGCATAATATCAAGCACACATATATCAGGCTTTTCTTTTTTAAATTGTGCTAATACTTTGGCACCATCACTTTCCATTACAACATTAAAGCCCCGGCTTTCCAAACTTTCCTTTACAATTTTTGCAAGAAACAATTCATCTTCTACATACAAAACTTTAGTGCTCATTCTTGTAAACTTAATTATTGCTAAACTTTATAAACCGGAAATCTTACAGTAAACACGCTGCCTTTACCCACTTCACTTTCCACAGAAATAAAACCTGTATGCCATTTTACAATTTCTGAAACATAGCTAAGGCCAAGCCCATAGCCTTTCACAGCATGTTTGTTTCCGGTAGGCACACGAAAAAATTTATCAAATATTTTCTTTTGATATTCCCGAGGAATGCCAATTCCATTATCAGTAACTTTTAATTCAATGCTGTTAGGCTTTGCCTTTAGCGAAATATTAATTACCGGATTTTCTTTGCTGTATTTTAAAGCATTATCCAATAAATTATAAATTACACTGGTTACATGAAGCTTGTCAGCATTCACAATAAATCTTTTCCCTTCAGATAAAAATTTTACAGAGGCTTTATTTTTTTCAAACTGTAGCCGCATTGTATCAAATACTTCCTGCGTTAATTCTTTCAGATCAAACTGCTCTTTGTTCAATTCGATTTGCTTTTTCTCAAACATGGAAAGCTTAAGTACTTTATCTACAAGCAAGCTCAATCGCTGTAATTCATTGCTGGAAATATCAAGATATTCCATTGTTTTTTTCGGATCATGCATAGCATTAAAATTCTTTAATGCCTCAATGGCCACACCTACTGTTGCTATTGGTGTTTTTAACTCATGTGTAATGTTACTTATGAATTCATTTTTTATTTCTGCTAATTTTTGCTGGCGCAATAAATTTCGGTACAGCACAACAAACGAAAGAATAGTTATACCGGCCAAAAAAACTGAAAATAAAACAGGGAGTAGAATTTTTTTAAAAAGATAAGGTGTGGTATTAAGTAATAAAAGATGATAGGTAACCGGATGAGCAAAGCCAATAGTAACGTCGGAAGTAAGGTGATTTCGGAAATGTTTTGCGCTATCCAACCTTGTAATTATAAAAGGCACTGCAATATTTTGCTTTATTAAATTTGAAGAATACGTTTTGGTGAT
This sequence comes from Bacteroidota bacterium, assembly GCA_030946075.1. Lineage (GTDB taxonomy): Bacteria > Bacteroidota > Bacteroidia > Chitinophagales > Chitinophagaceae > Ginsengibacter. The sequence continues at coordinate 3,014 of JALYYX010000301.1, forward strand.
CTCGGAAATTTTTAATGAATCCTGTAAGGAATCTACACGGTATAACATTTTAAAAACATGGTTATTACTATCAGGATAAATTCTGGATCTTATTGGTAATGTATCACTAAAAGAGAGGTGAGATTTTTTGCCAACAGAAATTATAACTGTTCTGTTAACGCTACTATCTTTTTCAACATTTTTTACTTTAGTATTTAAAGCATTAACCATTGTAATAATTTGTCGGCGGGGCCGTATATCCATGGTGTTTAATTCCTGCATGTCTTCATCAAAAAACATATCCTCTCTATCTTTTGGCACATGAGGGAAATTTAAAAGGCCGGGCAATTTTAATTTCGCCATTTGTAATTGCTGAATAGTTTCTGCGAAAGTCACATCACTTCTTATCTTCAACGTTCGTTTTTCACGTTCAAAATTATCTTTTAGCCAATACATCTGAAACCCCATTATTAGGGTAAACGTAATGCACATTAAAATTATAAGCCTCTGTAACTTTTTCATAATATTTTTACCGGAACAAAAATAGTTTATTAGCACAGGCTGTTTATTATTCTTAACCTTTATTAACCTTAATGCAAGGTGTGTTAACCCATAAGTATATTTGTGTACAGTAGTTTTGAAAAAAATAAAAGATTATGAAAAAAATTTCTCTTTCGGTTGTAAGTATTTGTTTAATTCTGCTAACATTTGCCCAGCAAAAAGAAGGCAAAGTAATATACCAGCGTACTGCGCAGATGCGTATAAACATTGCCGGTAACGATCAGTTACAGCAAATGCTGCCAAAATCAAGAACAGATAAATTTGAACTAACGTTTGGCAACAATCAATCAATATGGAAACATGTAGATGAAGATGATAATGCCGATGAAATAAATGGTAATGGTATGCAGATAAGAATGATGGCTCCCGGCCAGAATGATATTGTGTACTTTGATTTTATTAATGCAAAAACAACAGAGCAAAGAGATATGTTCGGTAAAAACTTTATTGTAACAGACAGTATTCGCAAACTTAACTGGAAACTAACGGGGGAAAGCCAAACCATGCTTGGCCATGTTTGCCAGAAGGCAATAGCACAGCGCACAGGAAAGCGAATGCAAATGACAATGGATAATGGAAAAATGGAAAGAAAAGAAATTAATGACACCACAAATATTGTTGCATGGTTCACTCCTGATATTCCTGTGCCTGCAGGGCCAGAAGTGCAGGGGCAATTACCGGGATTAATTCTTTCGCTTGATATGAATAATGGACGTGTGGTATATAAGGCGCTTGAAATAACTGCAAAAGCTGATGTAGCAAGTATTAAAGAACCCACTAAAGGAAAAAAAGTTACTGCTGATGAATTTACAAAAGAACGAGATAAGATGATGGCAGAAATGCAAAAAAATAACCAGGGCGGAAACCGCACTTTCAGAATACAGAACTAAATTTTATTTTATTAAGAGATAAACCGTTTCAGGAAGCTGAAGCGGTCTTTATTTTAAAGTAGAATAATTTTTATTTAAAGTTGATCCACTTAATGCCGCAAAGTTATTATTAACGTCCTGCCGAAACTGAAGCTGATAGTGAATTACAGCCGAAGCTTACAACGTCCTGCCCCAATATTGGCAATACTCTTGTTGTGTGCTGTGCTACTTAGTGTAGAGTTTCGCACTATTGGTCTTTAAATATTCTTTGATTTGCTCAAAGTTCATATTTGCCATTTCCAAAGATATTTTGTCTTTGATGGCTCTAAAAGTTTTGATTGTGTCAAACTCTTTTTCTTGTGCTTGTTTTTTAGTTTCAGTCTTCATATTCTAAAATTTCTTTTGGTGAACGTATTTCTAATGGTTGATAATTTGAACGAATGTTGATTGAGTTATATCCACGAATTCGGTACACATTTACGATATGCTTAAAATTCCAACTTACTAAAATGTCAGCCTTGTAAATTGTCGCAGTTGCGATATGTACGCAATCGTCAAAACTTGTTTGTCCTACAACTTTTTGTGTTACATATTTTGATGCAAGGGTCAAAATTTCGTCTGTTACAATTACTCTTTCAATATTTTGTTTCGGCAAATTCTTAAAATGCTCTTTCACATTTTCAGGTGCATTCAATAATTCTGTTTCTGTCAAGTCTGAAAACACACAAATAACTTGTCCTAATTTAACTCTTTCAAAAAGTTGCAATGTCACCTCATCATATTCCTTGTCAAACGCACCGCCAAAAACAGAAGTATCAAAATAAAAGCGTTGTATCATAATGTAAAGTTACAAAACTGGATTACTCTTTCACTTTTAAGATGTCACGCAAGCAGGGAAGCCCAATATTGTTTTAAAGGTTGAAGATAACAACTAAAGCTAAATTATTAACGTCGAGCCGAAAATGAAGCTGATAGCGAACTGCAGCCGATTGCTCCAACGTCCCGCCCCAATAACGCCAAACCCCTTGTTGGCTGCAGTGTTATATTCTAAGTTCATTTATTCGGTTTTCCAGTCTAGTTTTATCATAGGAGATTTTATTCTTTTCATAGAAATGTCTCAAGTTATACAAGAAGGAATTAAAATGAACTTTAGGAATTAACTTATCTAATGATGATAAAAACTCTACTTGTGCTTTGGGTAGGAGTTTGGAGTATATTTTATTAAAAGACCACCATTCAAGATTTGCTAAAAACTCGGGTTCTAAAATAAAGGCGAAAAAGGGCTTTCTATATTGTGGTTTCAAAATTGTAAAATTTATCCCTAACAATCTTTTAAGCACTGAACTTTCTTTAAAGCGAATTCCTCTCTTTTTATAGCGAAGAAACATAGAAAAGGCTTTATTAATAGAAATTATGTCTTTTTCGTTTCGTAGTAAATGAAATATTTCAAATGCCCAATAAGTATGAAATTCCTTTTTGCCTTTAAATTGGTCAACTTTTGATGAATTTATATCAAGTCCAATTTTGAAGAGTTCTTTGGATGCCTCAAATAAAATCTGTCTTGCAATATTTTGGTTCTTTGTAAAAATTATTTGGTCATCAGCATATCTAAGATATTTTGCTCCATGCTTTTTACACAATTTGAACATGAAATTATCAT
>JALYYX010000320.1 GCA_030946075.1 Bacteroidota bacterium
CTGCAAACTTAAGCAACTTAACAATCTATTTTTATTGATCTTACAATTTTAGAACAGATTTAAGTTTATAAAAACTACTAAATTACTTTTGCTGATCATGGCTCAAAAAAAATTACTACGTTTTAATGAAATAAAAAATTTTTCTAATGTGCTGGAATATCCTGAAAATATGAAGGGTAAATGGAACTTATTTTTTAAAAATCACAATCCTGTAATTCTTGAACTCGCATGTGGTAAAGGAGAATATACTATTGGCATGTCACAACTTTATCCTGAAAAGAATTTTATTGGTGTAGACATAAAAGGAAACAGGCTTTGGGCAGGTGCCAAAACTGCCATGGTAAATAAGATGCCAAATGTTGCATTTTTAAGAACTCAAATTGATAAGATTGATCAATATTTTAATGCTGATGAGGTTAATGAAATATGGATAACCTTTCCTGATCCGCATTTACGAAAATCAAAGGCACGAAAAAGACTCACCCATCCAAAATTTTTAAGATTGTATAAAAAGTTTTTACATCCTTCAGGATTTATTCATCTTAAAACAGATTCACCCGACCTGTATGCATTTACAAAAACAGTTATTAAGTTATATCATATCAACATCATTTTTGATTTTAATGATCTTTACAAAATTGAGAATATAAACGACGAATTAAAAATAAAAACACATTATGAAAGTTTAGACATTGCTAAAAGCAACACCGTTTTTTATCTATGCTTTCAATTACCTGAAGAGATGAATAACAATGATGATAAATTAAAAGAACAATTAATTTATGAGTCAATTATCTGAAGGAATTGATTATTATATTAATAAAGACGGATTATTAGTTTTTACTGATAAATATCTTTTACAAAGAGGAACATGTTGCGGAAATGGATGCCTGCATTGTCCGTTTAATTATAAAAATGTACCGGAACCGGAAAGAAGCAAACTCTTATCTTTAAAACAAGATGAAAAAACAAAAAACTGAAAACCCCAGAAGTCTTAACAAGGAATACAGTTTTTTTGAAGATGTATATAGTGTAGTGCGGCAAATCCCTAAAGGAAGGGTAACATCTTATGGAGCTATTGCCAATTATCTTGGCACAAAATTATCTGCCCGGATGGTAGGCTGGGCCATGAATGCCGCACATGCTGCAAAACCAAAAGTACCGGTGTAAGCTCCCCCGAAATTCGATCCAATCAAAAGTATAATTTTTCATTTATTTTTTTGGTTTAACATGGGAAACGGATTAAATAAATTCAACTGGTGGAACAAAGCCCAGCGATTGATGTGGTCTTGAACAGTTGTAATCCTGCCTCCATTCTTCTGCTTTTTCACGTACTTCGGTTAATGAAGTAAATACATAAGCATTCAATAATTCCTTTCGGATGTTTCCATTACATCTTTCTACAAAACCATTTTGCATAGGCTTACCCGGTTGGATAAATGCTAAATCTATTTTATGTTCTCTGCACCACAAATCTAATTTGTGTGATATAAATTCCGGACCGTTATCCACTCTGATCATTTGTGGTAATCCTCTAAACTCATGCAAATATTCCAACACTCTTATCAACCGTACTGTTGGCAAAGACAGGTCTGATTCGATGTGCAATATTTCTCTGTTGTAATCATCAATAATATTTAATAATCTGAAACGTCTTCCATCCCACAATGTGTCATTCATAAAATCAATGCTCCATACTTCATTTATTCCTGCAGGTTGATACAGTGATTGCTTTACCCTTTGTGGTAAACGTTTACGGTAACGCCTTCTGATATTGAGTTTCATGTCAGTGTACACCTTGTATACTTTTTTATGATTCCACATAAATCCTTTTCTTCTGATGCGGTAATAGCTTTGCCAAAAACCAATAGCCGGATGTTTTTCCACCAGTTGTTGGAGTTGGTCTATAACCTCACCATCGGCTTTTGGTTTGTGCCGGTAGCGTTGAGTACTTCGGGGCAGGCTTACTGCTTTACATGCCTGACGCTGGCTGATCTCATGTTGGGTTATCATGTGTTCAGCAAGGCTGCCTTTCTCATCAGGCGTTACAGCTTTTTTGCGACAGCATCCTTTAAAGCTTCATGCACTAAACTTAAATTGGCGTACATGCGTTTGAGTCGGCTGTTCTCATCTTCAAGTTCTTTAACCCGTTTGAGTTCGCTTACATCCAAACCTCCATAACGCTGACGCCATTTGTAAAATGCTGCAGTGGTAATCTCAAGTTCACGACAGATGTCTTTAGCATCTCTGCCATTCTCATGCTCCTGGATTGCTTTTACAATTTGTGTTTCGGTGAATCTTGTTTTTTTCATAATATCCATTTAAAGTTAGAAATTTATTCAAATTTTAAATGGACGAATTTCGGGGGAGCTTACAGTCCCATTTATAATGAATACATATTTTATTTTGACAAGCTGAAAATCAAAAATTAAAATTTAATTTAATTTATTATTTTTCAATTAATTTACTTTCAAATTGCTTATTAAATTTCTTCAATATTGGAATTAGATTATTCTGTATTGATTTAGAGATCCGCTACCATATAATATTTTAAAGTATTACATTATGAATTTACAGGTCATAGATTATGCAATCATTGCCATTTATTTTCTGTTTGTAGTAAGCATTGGTATTCTTTTAAAAAGAAAGATAAAAACCGGTAATGAT
>JALYYX010000345.1 GCA_030946075.1 Bacteroidota bacterium
AGTGCAGTAATGTGTTTTACACAAACATTGCCAGGATACCTACGATAACCGCAAAAAGGGCAACCCCCTCAACCAAAGCGGCAGTAAGGATCATGTTGGCACGAATGTCGTTTGATGCTTCAGGCTGACGAGCAATGGCTTCCAAAGCGCCTTTACCGATCTGACCGATACCAATACCAGCGCCTACTGCGCCAAGCCCGGCACCAATTGCACCACCTGCATTTGCCCAAACTGTTGTGCTTAAAAAAACCGTTAGTAAACTCATACACTTGTTTTATATAATTAAAAATAGACTAAACAATTACTGCGTCTTCGTGATGATCAACATCACTATGACTGCCTTCAAAAGCCTGACCTATAAACACTGCGGTAAGGTTTGTAAAAATATATGCCTGCAAAAAAGCTACTAATATTTCTATGAAATAAATAAATATTACAAAGGCGATTGATAATGGGGAAAATCCCCAGCCGATATAAGTATTCAATGCACCGAAAATAAATATGAGTGATACCAAACAAATAATGATGATGTGCCCGGCTATCATATTTGCAAAAAGACGGATCATCAATGCAAAAGGTTTTGTGAATACGCCTAAAATTTCAACAGGAATTAATATTGGCTTTACACCTATCGGAACCGGTGGATTAAAAATGTGTGCCCAATAATGTTTGTTGGTGCTGAACATGATGATTACAAAAGAAATTAGTGCCAGCACTAATGTAAAAGCAATATTGCCTGTAACATTGGCTGAGCCTGGTATTAAGCCAACAAGATTATTTATTAAAATGAAAAAGAAAACAGTAAGCAGGTACGGAAAATACTTTTTGTATCTGTGACCCAGATTAGGTTTTGCAACTTCATCACGAACAAAAGTGATAACGGGTTCAATTAAATTCTGAACACCCTTAGGAGCAGTTGTTATTCCCTGGCCACTTCTGTATTTCCTTGCCATGTAGAGCATAACCCACACCAATAAAGAAAGTGCCAGCAACATTTGAACTACGTTACGTGTAAGAGAAATATCATACACTTTTATGCTGTTATTAATATCGCCATTATTATTTATCGCAACAATTTGGCCTGCGCTATATTTTTTTGGATCAAGTTTTACTTCTGCAATTTTTTCGTCAGTTAGCAGCTCATACCCCTTGTAAGTATGTTCTCCATGCTCAAATTTTGATGACATGAAAACATCAAAACCTTTTTCTTTTGAATATAAAATTACAGGCAGCGGAATAGTGGCGTGATGTTGTAATCCATCACTTCCCTTGTAAGACAAAAAATGAAATTCGTGGGCATCTAATACGTGGCCGAAAATAACTTCATTAGCATCGAAAGACTTCTTTTCTGTCTTCTCATTTGCCACATGAGCTTCCTTGTTTTCCTGCGCAATTGCTGTAGTGAAAAAAAGTACAGAAAATACGCTGAAAACGGCTGCCAATATAGATTTTATGCTCTTTGCCATATACCCAATCCTGATTTTGGCGCAAAGATAAGGTTGGAGAGGGGAAATTAAAAATTAGAATGGAATTATCACTCCAATCCCTTTTCTTTTCTTAACTCTTTTATTTTCTCAAGTTCAATTACGTCTATCTGATCTTTAGGTCGGTCGACGGCTTTTTTGTTTGCTATGAGCTGATTTATGTGAAGAACAGGAACTTTTATGCCATCTATATCCGCTATAGTTGCCACACCCATGCATTCATCAAATGTAAAAGATTCCAGGCCTTTCATATTTACCATTATATCTAATTTCATCCCGTTATTTAGTTTGAAATCTGTCCAGCCAGGGATAAATTGCATTGTTTCTATCATGAAATAATCTCCCATTCCAGTTTGAGCAAAAGCCTTGCGCAAATTTTCTCTATTGGTCTTCGTATCTTTTAACCAAAGATCCATATCCCAGGTAAAACGCTGGAAGCCATGTAAATTTGCGGCGTATCCTCCTACCATAATATATTGTACATTATTATTTTGAAGAGATTTTAAAAATGTAAATACTTCTTCGTCAAAAATATCCATAGATATTTTTATTTATCGAGGGAGTAAGGCTTGTGAGTTATAGTAGCCCTGCTTAGCATTTGCTGAATTTTATATAGACTTGTAGCTACGAGAAAACGCTCTTTATATGTTCTTTTCAATGCATCTCTTAGCTGATCCATTTCAGCTTTTTCATAATCAGGCTGATGCTCATTCAAAAAATTATCCTCACTTGAAATATCATTTTTCGGGGAAGAAGTCATACCTGCAATTTACTAAAATTTTTATGCACTTTGAAATTAAACCAATTCCTCTTTCTTTTCAAACTGCATTCTATGGAGTTGATAATAAAATCCTTGTTTTGCTAAAAGCTCATTGTGAGTGCCTATTTCTTTTATCTCACCCTTATCTAAAACCAAAATCTTATTTGCTTTTCTTATGGTAGAAAGACGATGTGCAATAACAATGGATGTTCTGCCATAAATTAATTTATCAATGGCATGCTGAATTAAGATTTCGCTCTCTGTATCAATGGATGATGTGGCTTCATCGAGAATTAAAATAGAGGGATTATATAGCAATGCCCTTATAAAAGATAATAACTGCCGCTGACCAAGTGATAAAGTTGCACCTCTTTCCATTACGTTGTACTCATAATTGTTTGGCAACTTCATAATAAAATTATGAACCCCTATAAGTTTTGCAGCTTCTATTACTTCTTCCTTTTTAATTTTATTATTTCTAAGCGTTACATTATCATTAATAGAGCCGCTAAATAAAAAAACATCCTGTAACACAACAGCAATATTGCTGCGCAGGTATTCTAAATTATATTGATCAATATCAGTATCATCAATTTTAATTTTTCCTTTTTGAATATGATATAAACGATTAAGCAAACTAATGATGGAAGTTTTTCCGCTACCCGTATGCCCAACAATAGCAAGGGTTTCTCCGGGTTGAATCGCAAACGAAATATCTTTTAAAACATATTGCTCATCGTTATAAGCAAACCAAACTTTATCAAAGTCTACTTTTCCTTTTAATTTTTTGTGAGAAATTATTTCGGTTTCAGATATTGGAATAAAATCGTCGTTTTCTAAAACTTTAAACACACGTTCGCTTGCTACCATACCCATTTGCAGTACATTAAATTTGTCTGCTATAACTCTTAATGGACGAAATAATAAATTAAGGTACATGATAAAAGAAATTATAACACCTGCATTAAAAGAATTATTTGCTCCCCACCAAACCAGTAATCCTATAGAAAAAGCTAACACAATTTCCACAACAGGAAAAAAAACTGAATAGGCAAGAATAGCGCTGATATTAGCATTGCGATGTTCTTTATTTATCTTTTTAAATTTTTCGAACTCTTTATCCTCAACAGCAAAAGCCTGTACCACAGCCATTCCTGTAATGTGTTCCTGCACAAAAGCATTAAGATGAGCCACTGCATTTCGCACTGCGATAAAAGACCTGTTCACGCCTTCTTTAAAAAAATATGTTGCAAGAATTAAAACTGGAAAGGGGGCCAGGCTTATAAGCGCAAGCCGCCAGTCAGCATAAAACATAAAGCATAAAATAGAAATTATAGAAAGCAGATCAGCAACAATAGGAATTAATCCGTCAGAGAAAATATCATTGATAGATTCAATATCGTTTATGGTTCTTGTTGTTAAGGTGCCTATTGGTGTTTTATCAAATTGAGAAAGATTTAAGCCCAATACTTTTTTGTAAACTGTAACCCTTAAATCTTTTACCACAGATTGCCCCAGCCATGATGTAAGAAATGTAAAATAAAAACGCAATCCTGTCTCGAATAAAAGCATTCCTATTTGTATAATGGTGATAAGTATGAGCCAGTAAGTATTTCTATCCTTAATAAAATTATTTACCGTGTATTGAATTAAAAATGGCCGTAAGGGAGAAATAACTGCTAATACAATCGATAAAAAAATAGAGAGATATAATTTTTTTTTGTACGGAGCAGCAAAACGAAATACTTTTTTAAGCAAATTAAAATCAAAAATTCTTTTTCGCTTTTTAGCAACAGACATTCTGCAAATTTAATCGTGAAAATTTAGAAGAAAGAAAATGCCTGAAGAAATTATGACGTACCGGCCTTGGTATAGGCTTTAATAAACAATGCTCCAAGGTTTTTATGCGGGGGGATATAATCATCGAAAAGATCTTTTTTATCTCTTCCCATTTTTGTAAAAAGCACTTCTAATTCTAACCACATTTGCCGCCAGTCAATATTTTTTCCGTTTCGCAGAGTATTATTTAATGCCTCAATTATTGGTTTATTCACATCCTTTGCACCAATTTGTTTTGTAGAAATAATATGTGCATCAGGAGCATAATCTAAAATTTGTTTAAGATTATTGTATCCGCCGCAGGAGCCCAGCATAATTATTTTGGCTGATTCGGGAAGCTGCCGAATAGTGTATTGCAAGTGATAGCTATGTCCCCGATGAATGACTATTGTAGGTCTTAAGTTACTTGTATCAAGATAATCAACCAGGTTCATCTGTGCAACAGAATCTTTATCAGTTTCATTATCCAATGGCAGATTAGCATATATCCATACAGGTTTTCCTTTTAGCGATTTTATTTCCACCCATTCTTTTTTTCTTACAATTTTCCAGTCAGGATTTTGAAAGGATTGCATATAGCTCGCAAAAGATTCTTTTCCATCTTTATCTCCATAAAAAAATACCTGTTCTACAATTTTACCGCTGTCATTGGCAAGTGTAGTATTATCAATTGTATAAACTGGTGGTATGCCAATTTCTTTTGAGAGGTCAATATGATTTGTAGAGTCTCCGGAAAGAAAAATGATTTTTAAAAGACTATATATTTTTTGGCCGCGGCTGTTATCGTTTTGTTTGCATCGCTGCTCATTTTCTGTTACGTACCGTAACATAGATTTTTGTAAAGAACCATTTCTAATACTTCCATAGGAATCTGCAACATCTACTGCATCTTCTAATGATGATGAATTCTCCAGGCCTGCAACAAAGGCTCTCATTAATACTTCTGAAGAACCATTCATTGTTCGTAAAAAAGTATCCAGTTTATTGTAGCCCGCAGCCATTTTAATAAACTTTTTAAAATGATCAAAATTTACTGACAACAACAAAGAATCTCCATGTGGCTTAGTTCCCATTTTTTTCAGCATCAGATCGAAAGCATTTTTATAGCTTGATGTAAATATGTCGTTTTCTCCTAAAACTATCATGTAGTAAAGGTCTTGCGGATCGAGTGGTGCCAAGGCTTTAAAGCGTATTGCAGGGTTGGCAACTTCGTGCAGATCATTAATTGGAGTAATAAAATGTTTGATGGCCTTACTTTGTAATTGGTTAATTAATCCATTAGCTCCGTACATTGCTACGGGGGTATCTTTTTTAATAACACGGTTATAATAATCAATTTCTGTTTTTACCAATAACTTATAATAGCCTACGCTATCATATTTTGTAGAATCGCTTCCAACATACTTTGAAATCTCTTCTATTGTTTTTTTGCCACTAATAAGATCATCTAAAAAAGGAAAAAAATACAGCGCATCTCTTCGTGAGCTCAACTCTACAATTTTTTTAATTCTGGCATCCTGATTTCTTCTTATTAATTGCCCCTGTGGGCTATTAACTGCCTGGGCATAAGTATATATCTGGCTGGGACTAACATCGTATGCAAAAAGTACTAACGTATCAGCAAAGGGCTCATCTACATAAGGAGCAATTCTTGCTAAAATCTGGTCTGCATGCAATTTGGAATATTTTAGAAATAAAATTTTATTGCTTTCCTTATAACCCGGATTGTCTTTAAAAATTGCTACGTTTATTATTCCAACTTCATAGGGTACCTCATTGAAATAAGTAGCCATGTTTTCTCCCCTCATCTGGGCTTTTAAAATTTTTGAAAAATTATCAATTAAAACAGGAGCCAGTGTTGGCGCTATGCTATGCGATCTCCAACTGTTATTAAAATTTCTTACTACAGTTTGTATGTAAACAAGATACCGGATCTTATCATTATTTGTTGCCAGTTTTGTATTTCGCTCAACATCATTGCGAAGAACATCAATTTTTCTAAATATAGCATCAGTAACTGCGAGATTTACTTCATCACTGTTAGATACTTTAATAATCCTGTCAGCTTTTCCATCCATTTTATCAGCACGCAGCTGCTCGGCTTTTATTTTATCATGAAAGCCCTGCCGGTTTAACGGGACGTTACTAGTATCGCCGAATGCAAAAGAAAAAGAAGGTAGAAAAAATAAGAGAAGGAGAGAATAGAATATGGTTTTCATAATTGTATTGCTACTATGCAAAAATAGTTCCATTGGATGGGATAATAACGAAAATGATACGTTATTATGAGCAGTAAGATGAATGGAATAATGTATTAACCTTTTTTTAAGATGCTTTTAATTAAGCGCTCGTAAAGGAATATCTCTCTTCAGCATATCGTCGCGGTTAGCCATTTCCCATGCAGTTAAAAAAATTAGTCTTACTCTTTTCTCCATCAAATCAAAATTTATTTTATCAACCGTATCCGTAGGTCTGTGGTAATCGGGACGTAACATTCCATCGTGATAAAAAATAATAGGAACTCCTTTTTTTGCAAAGTTATAATGGTCACTTCTGTAATAAATTCTTTCCTTGTCATTAGGGTCATTGTATTTATAATCAAGTTCCAGGTTAATGTATTTTTTATTTACTGCTTCGCTGATTTTTTTTAAATCAGAACTTAATTTATCATCACCAACTACATACACATAGTTGGTGCTGTCGCCAATTTTTCTATCAGGGTCAATTCTCCCATCCATATCGGTATTAAGATCCACAGTAGTTTTCTCTAAAGGAAAAACAGGATGATCAGTATAATATTCTGAACCCCATAAACCTTTTTCTTCACCACTCACTGTCATAAAAACGATTGTTCTTCTCGGTCCATTACCTTCAGCTTTTGCTTTTGCAAAAGCCTGTGCCATTTCTATAACACTAACCGTTCCGCTTCCGTCATCATCGGCTCCATAAAAAATTATTGAATCTCCTCTTTTGCCCAAATGATCGTAATGGCCAGTTAAAAAAACATACTCATCTTTTTTATCTGTACCTTCCAAATAGCCTATAACGTTACTTGATGAAAATGGAATATGTTTCTTTCTATACTCCAGTTTTACTGATGAATTCAATTGAGTTTGTGAAGTATTCAGCAATTCTCCGGCCTTAGCTTTTTGTGAAAGATTATAGTACATAGTTGTACCCAAAATATCTTCGCCAACATGGTTAACCACAAGGGCGTAACTTACTTTTTCATTTTCCCTTGATACAGGTCTTGGAAAATACATGTTGCTGCGTTTTACAGTTTCTATAGCGAACCGTGGAATTGAATCAGAGGGGTTAATTATTAATGCGGCTGCAGCGCCTTTTTGTTTTGCAAGTATAGTTTTTTTAACAAGACTCCATTGTGCTGTACGACTGAGACCTGCTGATAAACTCTTTCCATTTATTTTTGGTTCGCCTGCAAAAAAAACAAGAACTTTTCCTTTAACATCTTTGGCTCCATAATCAGAATAATTTTTATCGTCAATTCCATATCCCATAAAAATTAATTCTTTAGATTTTATTTCCTGCTTTTCTGCTGTTCCGGGAAAAATGATAAAATCTTTTCCAAATGCATATTTGTTTTTACCAATTTTTAATGAAGATTGTGATAAAGTGTCTTTAAATAAAGGATATGATTGCTGGTAACTATTTAGTTGTGATGGATGTTTCAATCCTATATTTTTAAACTGCTCTTCAATATATGCAGCTGCTTTTTTCTGGCCAGGAGTGGCAGTTTCCCTGCCTTCCATTTCTGCGCTTGCAATAATTGATAAATGTTTTTTAAGATCATTCCGATCAATATATGACGCATACTTTTGAGCATCATCCATTTGAGCAAATACAAATGCCGGTATTATACATCCATAAATTAATCCTGCAATTTTCTTCATAATATATTTCTAATTATTTAGATGAATTAAGCACAGGCAATTTTTTCTTTTCTTCTTTCGTGGCGGCCGCCCTCAAATTCAGTATGAATAAATATTTCAACCATTTTTTCAACATCACCTTCTCTCACAAATCGGGAAGGAATGCAAATTATATTTGCATCATTGTGTTTTCTTGCAAGCTCCGCAAGTTCTTCGCCCCAGCAAACTGCTGCACGAATTTGCTGATGTTTATTTGCCGTCATGGCTACTCCATTTGCACTACCGCACAGTAATATTCCAAAAGCAGTTTCATTATTTTCAACAGAACTTGCAACCGGGTGTGCAAAGTCAGGATAATCTACAGAGGCAGTTGAAAAAGTACCAAAATCTTTATACTCCAACCCCTTTCCTTCTAAAAATGAAATGAGATCTTCTTTGTATTCAAATCCTGCATGGTCGCAGCCAATAGCAACTGGTTTAGATAAATTAAATGGTGACATAGCTAACAATTTTAGGGCTGTAAAGTTAAGATAAAAAATATGGCAATACTATGAATTAAGTACAGACAAGGGTGATACAGATGAGGAAAAAAAATTTACGAGATTGCCCTTTTCATCAATAAGATATTTACAAAAATTCCATGTAGGCTCTTGTTTGTTCCAACCATTTTTTGCTGCATCACATAGCCATTCGTACACAGGTTGCTTTTCGTTTCCTGTTACGTGACCCTTATGAAATAATTGAAAGGTTACACCAAAATTTACTTTGCAGAATTGTACAATCTCATCATCATTTCCCGGTTCCTGGCCGCCAAAATCATTTGAGGGAAAGCCAAGAACGGTGATCTCATTTTTATTTAGCTTATGAAGTTCTTCAAGTTCTTTATATTGGGGAGTATAACCGCATTGGCTTGCAAGGTTTACCAACAAAACTTTTTTATTGCGAAATTTTTCAAAGCTTATTTCTTCGCCGGTAATTGTTATAGCATGAAGATGAAAAAAACTTTCCGGCGCTCCAATCTTTTTAGTATTGGATCTTATTGAAATACCGGCACCGGTTAATTTAGAAAACTTCATTCTAAATGAATAAAATTTTGTAATAATTTTTTTTAAAATACTCATAAATTAATAATTAATCAAACAAGAATTACCTGATAAAACCTTTAAATAATTTCAACTTTCCTTTTAGTGGAGGATATTTAAATGATGGGTCGAACTTGCGCAGATCGTTAAATGCAGAATATAAGTCAGGCATTACGTTAAATTTGTTACTCAAGGTAAATAAAACAAAGTATGCCCGCAAGAGATGAATACTTTATGCAACAGGCTTTAAAAGAAGCACAAAAAGCTTATGATGAAGGCGAGGTTCCCATAGGTGCTGTAATTGTAATGCAAGATAAAATTATTACACGTGCTTACAACCAGGTGGAGAAACTTAATGACTCAACAGCTCATGCGGAGGTAATTGCGATTACATCTGCCTATAATTTTTTAGGGTCAAAATATTTGCCTGATGCAACGTTGTATGTAACCATTGAGCCATGCTTTATGTGTGCCGGTGCATTGTACTGGAGCAAGATTGCTAAGGTAGTGTATGGAGCAGATGATGAAAAAAATGGCGCACTCACCCTAACCTTCTCCTCAAAGGGTGAGGGAACAAGAACGCCTTATCATCCAAAAACGGAAATAGTAAAAGGTATTTGCAAAGAAGAATGTACAGTGCTGATAAAACAATTTTTTAAAGAAAGAAGATGACTGCTTTCGTAATACGGAATTATTATTTTTCCTTTTTATTTTATAAGGATTATCAAAGTAAATTTGCACTCATTCATTTTTATAAACACTTAAAAATATATTTTATGGCGTTCACAGTTCCTGCTCTCCCTTATGCTTACGAAGCATTGGAGCCACACATAGATAAACAAACTATGCAAATTCATCACGATAAGCATCACCAGGCATACGTAGATAATTTGAATAAAGCAATTGCGGGTACAGAGAATGAAAGTAAAAGCATTGAAGAATTAGTGAAGAATGCCGGAAGTATAAGCCCCGTAGTAAGAAATAATGGTGGCGGTCATTGGAATCATAGTTTTTTTTGGGAAAGCCTTGCACCAAATGCCGGGGGCAATCCTGATGGTAAATTATCAGATGCTATCAATGAGGCATTCGGTTCTTTTGATGTTTTTAAAGAAAAATTTAATGCCGCAGGTTTAGGGAGATTTGGAAGCGGATGGGTATGGCTCGGATCTCAAAATGGCAAAGTTGTTATTTGTTCCACACCAAACCAGGATAACCCTTTAATGGATGTTGCAGAATGTAAATGCACGCCGCTATTGGGTTGCGACGTTTGGGAACACGCTTATTATTTAAAATATCAAAACAAGCGGGCTGATTATTTAAATGCCTTTTGGAATGTAGTGAATTGGAAAAAAGTTGCAGAGAGATTCAGTAACTAATTTGCGAATAATTATTAAAGACTTTAAGTTGTAACCTTTGTTACAGCTTTTTTATGGAACAGGGTCATATCCATGTCCACCCCAGGGGTTGCATTTCGCAATTCTTTTAATAGTTAGCCACAAACCTTTTATTGCTCCATATTTTTTAAAAGCTTCCAGACCATATTGTGAGCAGGTAGGTGTAAACCTGCATTGCGGGCCTAACCACGGAGAAATAATCCATTGATATAATTTTATTATAAAAATAAACGGCAGACTAAGAATTCGCAATATTATTTTCATCTGCAATTTTATTTAATCTTTTTAATGCTGATTGCATCTTTTCCTCTATGTCTTTATAATCAGGGATTATGTTACCTGTATAAATGAAAAAAGCAATCATAAACTTATTTTGTATACGCAAAGCTTTGGATAAATTATTTTTTTGAAGGCGATAAGATTCTCTCATCAGCCTTTTTATTTTGTTTCTGTCTACAGATTTTTTAAATGTTTTGGCACTAACTGCAAAGCCACTTTGTAATACCGTAATATTACTTTCTAAAAAGATGTATAATATTCTGAAGGGGAAATTTGAAAAAGAATTTCCTTCTTTAAATAATTGTTCAATAAGCTTACGGCTTTTAAGCTTTTCTTCTTTTTTAAATGTAAAACGTTGTTCTATATTAATCTCTTTCAGCAAATATCTTTATAAATGATTTGATTCTTAAATAAAAAAAAGTCCCGCAAGGCAGGACTAATAATTTAAACTTATTTTTTGAGAATAAACTCTATTTTTTATCAACTCTTTCATCAGAAACAGAAAGTTTATGACGTCCTTTTTTTCTTCTGCTTGATAAAACTTTACGGCCGTTAGCGGTTTCCATGCGTTTACGAAAACCATGCACACTTTTACGGCGGCGTTTATGGGGCTGATATGTTCTTTTTTTTCCGGGCATTGTATTACATTTTTCCTTTACAATTAATAATATTGTTTTTGCTCACCGGGACACCATTCCCAATGCTTGTGAAAGGGCAGCAAAGGTAATGTATAATTTTAGATTTTGAAAAGCAAATAAGGTTTTTATTACACTACATGTAATAAAAAGCCATCCCGGAATGGAATGGCTTTTAAATGAATTTTATTCTTCACTATTTTTTACCTGCAGGATTTGTTTTTGCAGGAGCATTGGTTTTAGGTGCACCTATGCCTAATTTTCTTTTTACCATATTTGCTATATCATCACCGGGAGGAGCCACCAACAATGCTTCCTTGGGTAATACATAAGTATATCCATTTTCTTTAGCAACCTCATTTATAGCATTTAATAACTTTTTTTGAACAGGCCCTAATAGTTCCTGTTGTTTTTGCTGCATTTGCTGTTGAATAGTTTGTTCTGCACCACTTAATTCCTGACTTTGAGTTTGCAAATCTTTTCTTTTTACTTCTTTTAAGCTTGCATTCATAGTAACAGAATCTTTAATAAATTTTTGTACCGCATCATCAAAAGCATTTTTTCTTTCCTGTGCTGCCTGGTATAAAGCCTGCTGGTATGCATTTAATTGTGTATCTGCCTTTGCGGTTTCAGGCATTAAAGCCATAATTTCATCTGTGCTGATATAGCCGATTTTTGTTTGCGCCTGAGAGTTATTGGTAAACCCAAAAAATCCCATTGCTATTAACCCGAGTGTAATGAACTTTTTCATTTTAGTTTCTATGATTTATTTTAATTAAAGTGTTTAAAACTCTATATTTAGCTGCATTGCAAAAACCCTTTCGCAATTATTTAACACCCAGTTCCCTCAGCACCTCATCGCTTCTATCCAGTTTTGGGTCGGCAAAGATAACGGTTATCCCTTCACTTTTATCTAATATGAAGTCATAAGATTTTGTTACGGCTAATCTTTGTACAGCATTGTAAACTCTATCCTGAATAGGCTTTATAAGCTCTTGTCTTTTTTTAAAAACATCTCCTTCGTATCCAAATCTTTTTTTCTGAAGATCTCTTACTTCTTTTTCCTTATTAAATAATTCATCTTCTCTTTTTTTCTTTAATTCATCGCTAAGCATTACTTGTTCTGCATCAAATTGTTTATACATTTTATCAAGATCGGATGATCTTTTATCTATTTCCTGCTGCCATTGCTCACTAAACTGATCAAGCCTTTGTTGTGCAGATTTGTATTCAGGTAATTTTTGCAAAATATATTTTGAATCAATAACAGCATAGCGTTGTGCACTGCATGTAAAAACTCCGGCAACCAATAAAGTGGATAATAAAAAGATCTTTATCATATTACAAAGTTTAAATTATTCGGGTTCCTGGCCAAGCATGAAAGTGAATTTGGCCGCACCTTTTAACCCGGATGTTTGATTATATCTGTCCAACCCAATACCATAATCAAAACCAAGCAAACCAAACATGGGAAGGAAGAAACGCATACCGATACCCACTGATCGGCGAAGTTTGAAAGGATTATAATTCTGAAATTTATACCATCCGTTTGCAGCCTCATAAAATCCAAGTGCATAAATTGTGCTGCTTGCACTTGTGCTTAAAGGATACCTTAACTCCAAAGTATATTTATTAAAAATAGTAAAATAGCGGCTTGCAGAACTTTGATCAGGATTAATCTTCGGATCAGAATTATCATAAACAGGATAGCCCCTGTGAGCAACAATATCATACCCTAATATCGCTACACTATTACTTAAACCTGCATCACCTAACTGAAACCGTTCGAATGGTGATATGTCAGTTTTATCACTATATCTTCCGATAAACCCAAATTTAGCGGCAACTTTAAAAACGAATTGTTTATTTTTTTCTGTACCACGTGCCTGGCCAATTGGTACATACCATTCTGCATTAAACCGCTCTTTATGATACTCAACAAACTTATATGTTTGAGCAGGGTCATTATAAAAAGCAGCATCCCTAAACATTGAATAAGGCGGGGTGAGCTGAACGCTTAAAGCAAGGTTGGACCCGCTGGTAGGGAATATAGGATTAGGCCCCGCTGAACTGCGTGCCAGGGTTATTTTAAAATTTACATTGGTTGAATTACCTGTTGTTAAACCCGGGAAAATATTATAATTTCTGAGCTTGTATTGCTGTACATTAAAAGCATACACTAAAGAAAAATAATCATCCGGCCACTTTAATTGTTTACCTAAAGAAATTCCGAAACCTGCAGTTTTTATAAAAGATGAATCAGCATATTTACTATTATATGCCCCTGTGTAGGGATCGTATGCGTTAGCATATTTTGTATTGTAATAACTTACTGTAAATGAGTTTCGTTTTCTGCCACCTAACCAGGGCTCGGTAAATGAGAAGTTATAAGAATGGAATGCCTTACCATTACTTTGATATCTTAAACTGAGTTTTTGGCCATCGCCAACAGGTAAAGGTTGCCATGCAGATTTTTTAAAGATATTATTAATAGAGAAATTATTAAACGTTACACCAAGCGTACCTGTTAAACCAATACCACCGCCAAAGCCTGCTGAAAGTTCTAATTGATCTGATGATTTTTCTTCCAGCCCCCAGGTTATATCTACTGTTCCGTTCTCCTGGTTAGGCACAGGTACAGGGTTTATTTTTTCTGGATTAAAAAAACCTAATTGTGATAGTTCTCTCTGGGTACGGATAATTTCCTGGCGGCTGAATTTTTCTCCGGGAATGGTTCGCAATTCTCTGCGAATAACAAGCTCTTTTGTTTTATCATTTCCTGTTATTTCAACTTTTCCAATGGTAGCTTGCGGACCTTCAACGATACGTATTTCATGATCTATTGTATCATTGTATACAGCAGTTTCAACGGGATCAATTCTAAAGAATAAATAGCCATCATCCATATAAAGACTTTGGATATCGCCACCATCCTGAGAAGGTTGCTTACCCAATCTTTTATTAAGCGTTTCAAGGTTATAGGTCTCGCCTTTTTTTATTCCAAGAAAAGAGCTTAACAATGAATCAGAATATTTTGTGTTACCACGCCATGTAATATTTCCAAAATAATATTTATGCCCTTCTTTTACCTTCAATGCTACATTCATCCCTGATTTATTATTGTAGAACTGAGTATCAGAAACAATTACAGCATCTCTAAATCCTAACGAGTTGTAGTAATCAAGAATTTTATTTTTATCCTCCAGGTATTTTTTATCGTCAAATTTTGCTGAGCTTAATAATTTAAAACGGAAATAAGGATCAACAAATTCTTTCGTTTTTGATATAGACAAATAACCATTTTCTTTCAAATAGTTATTTAAACTAAGGTTGTAATTTTTATCGGAATATGGATTTTTTTCTCTGGAAGGAAAAAGTGTAAGGCGGCTCATTTCTTTAGTGCCCTTCATTTGTTTTTTTAGTTTTTGATCCGTAACATTATCATTACCCGCAAACATAATTTCATTTATACGTACCTTGGATTTTTTATCTATAAAGAAAATGAGCGAAACAGAATTCGTAAGCCCCGTATCTTTATGCTCAACTACTTGAATATTTATATTTCTAAAGCCTTTATCTACAAAAAACTTTCGGATATTATCTTCTGCAGAGCGTTTCATATTTTCAGTTACTACCCTGCCTTTTACTAATCCTATTTTACCGGTAAGATCATCTGCCTCACTTTTTTTTACGCCTTTAAATTTAAATGTTGATAGCCTTGGCCTTTCTGTAATACTTATTTCTACAGAAAGATTTTTACCAACTAATTTGGTGAAATATATTTCAACG
The DNA here is from genome assembly GCA_030946075.1 of Bacteroidota bacterium. Lineage (GTDB taxonomy): Bacteria > Bacteroidota > Bacteroidia > Chitinophagales > Chitinophagaceae > Ginsengibacter. Next base: position 15,153 of record JALYYX010000345.1, read on the forward strand.
TTGGAGATAAGATTTTGCCTCCATAAATTATTTATCGCTTTACTAAAAGCATCAGTACCGGGGAGAGTTACTTTATCACCAACAGCCAGGCCTGATATGGATGTGATTAATACAGGATCTACACCATGAGTGCCTGTAACTCTTATATCGGATATTGTATATTCCTTGGGAGTTTTTGCATCTAAGATCTGCTCGAGTGCAACATTTACTGATGAAGGAATTGTATCTTTCCTAAACTGAGCATTGACAGTTGCTTGGGCTATAAAAACTAAATTAATCAATAAAAAAAACGGGTAAAGTTTCGGCATCAAAAGTCAATTTTATCAGGCAGGCAAGTTACTTGCAATAATTAAAAGTATTTGTTAAAACCCAAATCCATAAGGGGCTAAGGCATTGTTATTGAGAATTTCCAAAAATCAAAATTCAATTTTATTCTTTATTTGTTCAGCTGTTTTTCCAAATCTTCTTTCTCTGTGCTGGTAATCAATAATTGCCTCATACAAATTTTCTTTTCTAAAATCCGGCCACAAAGTATTAGTAAAGTATAGTTCAGAGTATGCTAACTGATACAATAAAAAATTACTTATCCTGAATTCACCGCTTGTTCTTATCATTAATTCCGGATCAGGAAATTGTGCCGTGCTTAAATATTTTTGCAAAATTTCCTGCGTTATTTCTTCTGCATTTAATTTATTTTGCTTTACATCCTGTGCAATTTTTTTTACCGCATTGGTTAACTCCCACCGGCTGCTGTAACTCAATGCCATTATAAGGTTTAGGCCAGTATTGCTTTCTGTTTCTGCAATAGCTTCGTTCAATTCTTTTTTTGCCGGCGCCGGTAACATTTCAAAATTGCCTATTACATGCAGGCGAATATTATTTTTATTAAGCGTGGGCACTTCCTGGCGAATTGTATCAATCAATAGTTCCATAAGGCCTGTAACTTCATCATGAGGCCTATCCCAATTTTCTGTACTGAATGCATATAGAGTAAGATATTCAATCCCTAATTCAGCACAACCTTCAACAATATTCCGCACACTTTCTACGCCATTAAAATGCCCGAAAAGCCTGTCTTCTCCCCTGTCTTTAGCCCAGCGGCCATTGCCATCCATTATAATAGCAATATGGCGTGGTAATCTTTCAACATCTATTTTTTCCTTCAGGCTCATTCAGCTTTAAAAATTTAAGTCAGGCGGGGTGCCTGACTTTGATTGCAAAAGTAATAAATTAGTTTCAACCCTTTATTTAACTTAACAGCCTTTAATTCTTAATTAATTTACCTTTTATTATTTCATTTTCTTTTTGAGCCGAGTAAAAATAAATTCCTGAAGGAAAGGCAGATAAATTTATACTGCCAGCATTGGTAGCCTCTGCAATTTTTTTACCCTGGAGATCAAAAACATTTATGTTATTTAATATTAAAGCAGAATTGTTCTTTTTAAAATTGAAAATACCACTTGAAGGGTTTGGATAAACCATACTTCCATCAGGCAATAGAGAAGGTGAAGCAGCCTCCAGTTTTGGTTTTGGCTCTGCAAAAATTTCTATGTTGGAAATATTAGCAAAACAAAAATTGTATTCACGCATTTGTGTTACTTTCCAAAAACTTGAGGCAGTACTATCAGAAATTGATATTTTATACAAAGAAGAATCGAATGGAGATACTTCAATCTGCGGATTATTACCTTTATTATTTTTTATTCCAAACGCAGCTTCTACGCCATAAGGTGTTAAACAGCTATTTGTATAACAGGCATTATTAATGCTAAAATATAGCTGACTTATTTGGGGAACATAAAAATATTTAGGAAGATTCTTCCAGTTATCATCACGATAATTTTCTACTCGTGGCCCATAAAATACACGTTTGAAAAAAATATTCCCATTTGTTGTAATGGTAAGATTTGCATACGATTTATATTTTGATACTATAGAAAGTTTATACAAACCTGCTGATGGAATTATCACTTTTAAATCTCCAGGATTATTTTCTCTTGATATGGTTTCATCTTTAATAACCAGCAGGGGCTTATCTATGGCCTCAACTGTAAAATTAATAAAGCCTTTACCAGACATTCCAAATTCGGGTACACAATTAATATTTACAGCGCCTGCTAATGGTGCATAAAAATAAAACTCACTGTTATTAGGATAATCGTAACCATTCGTATATCCAATACCTACCTGTATCTTAGATACAGACTTCAATCCTGCCGCATTCATTCTGCCAATAATTTCAATAGCATTTTCAAACTTGTAATCAGTAACTGATGCAGCATATTTTAAAATGTCTTGTGAGAAATTATTATTAATTTCTACATCATTGATGGATGGCAGATTTCCATTATTATATGCTGAACCATCGGTAATATTATATTGTTTATAAAAAATACTTGTGGCAGGAAATTTATTTACTATATCAAGAATTAAAAAATAACTGTTTACTAATTGCAGCTTATTAGTTTTTGCTAAATACAAACAAAGCTTTGCTGCTTTTTCACTTTTATTCTGAGGTGCTCTTTTGTCACTAATATAGTCGTAATATAAAACTATGTAATGCAGGTATGCTTTTAGTTGCTGTAATCTTTCTATAACTTCTGCAGATGTATTTTGCGATGCATTGATTGCTTTATTTAATTCCTGCAAGAACAATGGGATTTTATATTTGTTATCATTAATAAAAGGTCCGCCATTCAATACATTATCATCTCCCCAATATTTTAATAGTTGATTTATGTGAACGGCAATTTGTTGTGGAAACATATTAAATGTAAATTCATTTAAGCTGCTGTCAATACTAATATTATACTGCAGATAACGGTTCCCTGCAAACAAAAACGGCAATGATGCAAATTTTGCAGGCGATGCCTCAATTACAATACCCTGGCTGTTCATTTGCTTTAATCTTGCCAAAGAGTTTTTATAATTATTAAAAGAGAACAAAGGCGTTTCACCTGTCCATTGCGGAATGTTCATGTAATCATACTCAGAAATGTTGCTATGCTTTTTATACCATCGGTTTAATAATCCTGCAGGGCTGGTTTCAGATTGAAATGCAGATGCCACAACCTGTACATCTATTTTTTTATTTATAGAAATTTCTGACGATGGAACATCTGCATGATTTGAATAAGCATAGCATTGAAAGATTTTTTCCGAAAATAAATAATTTATTTTTGATGCAGTAAAATTTGCAAGCAAAAACTGCTGATCACTTTCTTTGGGGTATGGATTTCCATAATAATTTCCAACAACACACCCTAAGTTATCTAATGAATTTCCCCACGCAGAACCATCAGGAACTTCGATGCCAATATTTTCATTTACATAATTAAAATTGTGATAAAAGTTTTTATACAATACAGGTGCACTTAGGATATTCTTTTTATAAGAAGTATAATTTTGTAAAATTGTGGACGCCCAATATTCCTTTGCATTGTTATTATTAATGTCGGGCACTGCCGCTGAATTTGCTTTTCTAACACCATTATTACATGCGATGTAGCATGGGTTTGCCTGAAGGGTTGAGAGATATTCGCTGTTAAAAATATCGCCCCGGTGGCCGCTGAACCTATAAGCACCATTCATGTTATTGCGCAATTGATATTGCGACCAATCATGTCCGTTTTTACCAAAATTCCCACCATAAGGGTCTGTCATATCCATTATCCACCTGTTATATCCACCACTTATAAACCAATTATTGTATTTAAACTTTTGTGAAACTATTTTATTTTCAAATTTATAAGGGGTATTAAGCTTTGGTATTTTTTCCCATAAAGTTCCGGGTAAATAAAAACGAAATCCCAACTCATTTAAATAATCATAAATACCAAAGCACAATCCTGCATCCTGCGCAGCAGAAAACTTAATTATTCTATTTCCATCACTTTCAATTTTACAGGACTGATTATTTATAAATGCTGAATCGTAAATGAATACAATTCCCGATTGTGGAATAGAAGTATAAGGTTGAGCAGAGAAATTACTTTCGGGTATTGCTTTATTAAAAAGTGTGGCTACATCTTCGGCAGTTAATCTAAGTTGGTCAGAAGATTGAGCTGGATAATATACTGTTTGGGCATGCAATGCAGATGCAAAACAAAACAATAATAAAAAAATAATACGTTGCCCAAATTGCAAAGCCATAGTTCAATTTTGTGGTTGAGTAAACTATGCCTTTCAATGGATGATGGAATGCCTGTGTTGTGTTGTGAATTTTACAAAAGAATAAGTGGAGTGCCTGTCTTCAATGGATGATGGAAATAGTAAAAATCCTTTTTACAAAGAGTTGAATAAAAGAAAGGATAAAATGGAAATGATTTGCTTTAAGTGGGGGACTGTAAAAGTAATAGAAATTTTTAAAGAATCAAATCCTTAAGAATTATTTTTTTTGATTACCGTCTTACAGGTGGGCACTGGTACGTACTTAGGTTAAATGATATACCTACTTCTGCAATTAGGTATTGATCTTTTTGCTTGCTCCAACCACGCTGGCGGCCTTCAACACCAATAGGTTCGCCTGTTTCAAAGGAACGATCCTGCATAATTGATGCTAAAGATGGAATGCCATTCGGAGAAGGAAATTTATCAATACCAATATAAGTTGTGCTTACATCATCTAAATAATCTGTGGTAGTAAAACGATGGGCAATTTCAAAAGATAAATTTAATTTATCTGTAAGGCTGTACTTTATGCCAAAACCAATGGGAAAGCAAAGTGCCATTGTACCGTACGCTTTTCTGTTTTGATAAAACGTTTCGCCTTCAGTATTTAATGGCCGGAGAAATATTTTTTCTCCCTGGTAGTAAGCATAGGGATCATAATTAAAAAAACCTATACCGAGTGTTACGTAGGGAGTAAAACTATGATCAGGATCGTTGGGAATATATTTAAAGAAATTAAAATCTCCCTGCAAAGCCAGCTCCCACACATTGCTGTTGAAACTTAAATTTCTTCTTTTTTGATAATCGTTTTTACTATACACATCGCTGTATCCTAATTGAACATAATGAGCAGCAATCCGCAACCCTGTATAATTGCCAAATTGTTTTCTAAAAAACCCACCTACTGCAATTTTAGGTCGATTAAAAGCGGCTCTATTATTAAGATCGCCAAAATAATGACCGGCTCCAAGTGTAAAGCCAAATTGTCCCTGCTGTAAATCATATTGGGCACAAACTTTATTATTACTTAAAAAAACAAAACTTATAAATAGTAAAATGAGTAATTTTTTCATTGAGTGCAAAATAAACGAAAAAGATAAGTTTTTATTAAAACAGAGAAAGTTAAAATTGTTTAGTTTCTTTTATCAAGACCCCATGAAAGCTTATTTCGCAGCGTTTGTAAAAAATTATTTTCATTTAATCTGATAAGATTAATGCCAAACGATTCTTTTCTTACAGCAAGCTGAACATCCTTATCAATTATTTCGCGGCGGCTATCTAATGTGCAAAGAAAGCCATCGGTTCTACCTTCCACTTCAAAAGAAATTATATTATCATCAGGTATAATTATAGGCCTGATGTTAAGATTATGAGGTGATACAGGAGTGATAACAAAACTTGCAGACTCAGGAAAAATAACAGGGCCATTACAGCTTAATGAATAGCCTGTAGAGCCTGTGGGTGTTGCAACAATTAACCCATCGGCCCAATAAGTATTTAAAAATTCACCATTGAGATATGTGTGAATTTTAATCATTGGCGAAGTATCTTTTTTATGAATCGTTATTTCATTTAATGCATAGGGAACTTTATCAAACAGAGGCATGTTGGCATCAAGATGCAGCAATGTTCGCTTGTCAAGCATGTAAGTTCTTTTTACCAGGGCCTCAACCGCAGTATGCAATTCATCTTTACCAATGCTTGCTAAAAAGCCGAGCCGGCCATAATTAATTCCTAGAACAGGAATACCTGTATCTCTTACAAATGTTACAGTGTCAAGAAGAGTTCCATCGCCACCAAGGCTTATGATGCAATCAATATCATCAATTAAATCTTCAGGGCAATTAAAAGTTGAATATTTATCTCCAAAATTAATGGTAGTATAAAATTGGTTGAAAAAATCCTGAAAGATAACAGGCTCAATTTTGTAAGATGCCAATTCATTCAGCAATAACTTCATCCCGTTCTGCTGATCTGCTTCCAAACCTCTGCTATATATGGCTATCCGCATATTAAGAAAATTTTGGTATGCGGAAACTTAATAAGGTTTTAAAACCCTTTTTCATTATGTAAAAATAACTTGTTTTGTCCGAAATGGTTTATGCTGTACTCAAAACGAAACTGTACATCATAAATGGTAACAATATCCAATCCCACACCACTGCTATACAAAAATTTATTATTTAGTCTGGAGCTAAATTCTTCTTTGGTATAGCAATAGCCTATATCAGCAAAAGTTTTTGCATAAATAAGAAATGGTATCTTATTAAAAGTTTTTGATTTTTTAAAAATGGTGTTTATCGTAAAATTAAACAGCTCTTTTTTAAGATTAAACTTTGATATTCCATAAGCAACTCCATCAACAATGGAATACTCAAATCCCCGCACATACACATTGTCATAGCCAAAAGCTTGTTGATTAATGTAAGGCTGATCGAAAGGCAATTTTATTAATCCCTGTAATTGAGTACTTGCATACCATTTTTTACCAAGCCCCCAATATTTATTAAACTGCCCCTGAATAGTAAGTGCATTTATTCCACCGCTATAACCAAATCCTCTTTTTCCTAAACTAAAGCCACCGGAAAAACCTGTAAGCGGGTAGGAAACATTGTTTACATCAGAATATTGAAAAGTATAATAAAGATCAAGAAAGTTAACTATTGGAGTGGACTTATTAAAGTATGACGGGTTGTATTTCGGAGTTATAAGGGAATCATCAATTTTTAAATGAGTAAAATTAAAACCAAATGTTTCAGATTTCTTTATAGCTTTTCGAATGGAGTATGATAGCTGAATATCCCATGAATTTCTAACAAAATTATCTTTTTTATAATTCACGAGGTTGTTGTCATAACTGGTTTTGTAAGGCATTTCCCTATTTTGATAATAGCCGCCACCTACTGAAAAACCATCAGTTAATGCGGAATTCGCATAGGGTGCTTTATAATTAAAATAGATGGTTCTGGTATAGCCGTTGAGTAAATGAACACGTAACTGATCTTTACGTCCGGTTAAATTATAGTGCGTGAACTTTAATCCATAATTTAGCCGGGTTAAATCCCCTTTATATTTTCCCAACCAATTATTTAAAGATCCATCAACAAACTGCAATTCAGGCAGTGGAAAAATGTACCATCTTTCTTTTATGTTTATTTTAATATCAAAGTCAAATGCATTTACAATTACAGGCTCTGCTGTCACTTCTACAAAAAGTGTTGTGTTATAAATGTGTTGCCTGTCTTTTTCTATTTTAGTAGATAGGTCTGATATAAGAACAGAATCGCCGGATTTTAACTCCATCTCTCTTAAAATAATATAATCTTTTGTTTTTTTATTTCCTTCAATGATAACATCTCTAAGATGAATTTTTGCAGACGTATCAGCTAATAATATTGATTTTAAAAAAGGTTCATTGGTTTCAACTTTATTTATTTGTGCTTTGGTGGTAAAACACAAAAACAATAAAATAATTATAATGATCTTGGGTTGAATATTTGGGAGGTGTAATTTCAAAATTTTTTATGGAAACATTTTGGCCAAAGAATATACCAAAAACATGCCTGTAATTTAAACCATTTCAGGCAGAGAAAATACTATTTAAATATCAAGATAATTCATAAGATGGTGGTAGTTGCTGTGGATTTCATTTTCAAATTTTTCTTCACCAAAAAAATAAATAACATCAAATTCATATCTTTCAAAAGCTGCTACCACATTTGCTATTTCCTTTTTATTTAAATGAATAGTAACCGTTAATAATCCCGTTTCAGGCTGCACGGTTGAATTAAGGTGCGATAAAGAGGCATCATTACTTTCCACTATCCTGCTTATTTCTGAAATAGAAAATTGACTTCTTTCCATTTCTAATACGATGATCCCTCCAATTTCCTGTGAGCCGGTAAAATTACCCAATGCCTTAAGAAGGGCAGCCCCGCTAATTGAGCCAACAAATTCTTTTTCTTCATTAATTACCGGAACAACTGAAGTTTGAAATTGATTACTGATATTTACGGCCTGCAAAAAATGTTCATTCTCTCTGATGGACGCATTAACAAAATCTTTCTGCAAAAGTTCAATGTGCATCTTTTTATTATCTGCATCCAGCAAATCATCTTCGCTTATTAATCCTAAATATTTTTCTTCAGAAATTACTGGCAGATGAGAAACCTTAAAATCAGAGATAAGCTGCAAAGCTTTGCCCACTGTATCATTCAGGTGTAATTGAGGAATAATATTGTTATTTAATTCTACGGCTAACATCTTTTTGTATTAACTGATAAATGCTCTTTTTATTTTATTTTTATAATAATAGAGATGATTGTTTAATTAGTAGACAGTAAAATTTAAAGAACTGTTGCAGCAGGCGTTTTTAATTTTGATAAAAACCTGCCCAGTATCCTGTTAAACTCGTCAGGAACTTCCATCATTGGTGCATGACCACATTTATCTATAAAATGCAACTCACTATTTGGGATTAACTTATTAAATTCCTTTGCTACAAAAGGGGGAGTAATAGTGTCATTATTTCCCCAAATTAAACAGGTAGGTTGTTTTATCTGGCTTATCTCCTCACCCAAATTATTTCTTATAGCAGATTTTGCAAGTGCAATAATTTTTATAACCTTAATACGGTTATTGGTTATTTCAAAACATTCGTTCACTAATTCTTCTGTTGCCATTGCAGGATCATAAAATGTTAGCTGTGTTTTTTTTCGAATGTATTCTTTATCGCCACGTTTGGGATAACTGTCACCCATTCCATTTTCAAATAATCCGGAACTTCCGGTAAGTATCAAAGATTTTAATCTTTCAGGATGTTTTAATGTATAGATTAATGCCACATGTCCGCCGAGGGAATTTCCGAGAAGATGAATGTTATTATAATTTCTTGTTTCAATAAATTTATATACAAATTTTTGAAGACCACCAACAGAAGTATGCAGCAGATCAAGTTCGAATAAAGGGAGCATTGGCACAATAACTTTATTCGTAAGCCTGAAATGTTCTATTAAATCTTTAAAATTACTTAGTGCGCCAAATAACCCGTGAAGTAAAAGCAATGGCTCTCCTT
>JALYYX010000383.1 GCA_030946075.1 Bacteroidota bacterium
CTTTGAATTAGCAGGGTCTGTCGCAATGGCTTACAACGTACAGGGCTTTGTGCAGGCAGGGCATTGTTGTTTGTCCAGCCCGGAACTGAAGCCCAATAAAGAAATAAAAGTACAAGATAACAACTAAATGCCTAACAGAATTCCGTCCAGCCCGAACCAAAGTACAGCAATGCAAATAGCCGAAGTTTGAACGTCAAGCCCTGCTTGCACAAAACCCCATGTTGTGTGCATACCCTTCTACTTCGGCTGTGTCAAACTACTTTAAGTTTGCTTAGTGTCCAAGCCGTGATACAAGTCATACAGATAATATTTGTCGCCTGTAGGACATGCCTTAGCTGTTTTCGTATCTGGCACGTGTATGAAAGTGTCCAAATAAATATGTAAAAGTTCTTTCAACTCGTCTGACAATTCTTTTGCTGCGTCTGCTCGAATAAAGTCATTGCTTTTTGCATAATTAGCTGCTCTTTTCATTAGGCGTGTCATGTAAAACATGATGTAATAATCCGCTCTTTTTGAAAATAAATTTGAGTACTGTCCAATGCCATAAAAGAAAATGTAAAGAACAAATGCTAAAATACCTGCCCACCAAGCGTAAAAAAATCCAAGTCCAACACCAACAAATAAAAGTAATGGAATTATAAATTCAAGAGTGCTGAACCACCAAGAGCCGCCTGTTCGTAAAGCAAGCCTTGTCCCCCAATTTAGCTTTTTCAAAGTCCGACTTGAAAAATCATCTTCGTTAACTGATGCTATTGCTTTAGAAAGCCAAATGCTTGCGTCATCAAGGCGGTTGATATAAGGGTTTACAAGAGCACCCACTATTACAACAGCAATGGAAATATATAAGAGCATATACTACGTTTTATGATGATGCTTTTCTGCCGAAAAAAATTATTTTGTCTTCTGATAACTTATTGAATAATTCTTCATTTTTTACAATTTCTCCTTTCGCAAATTCGTCTTCAATGATAGTCGCAATGTAATAAAAAGAACTTCCCCAAAAAATACACAAGCCAAAGAAATTCCCATAGTCGTCTAAATGAAAACCGTAGTCATGCCAATACCAACCAAGATAAAATATGCAATAGGCATATATCCATTTTATTATTTTTCGCATTTCAAGAAAGGTTGATAAATAACAAAAAGCAATTCCAAATAATAAATACCAATTACTATACTTATAAGAAACCAAAGGAACAAGTATCAAAGGAGCAATCATGTATGCAAGTACGCTGATATTGAAAATGACTTTGCCAAATCCTTTAAGAAAAATTTGTTCGTTAGAAAATAAAGGTGAAAATTCAAAACGAAGAGTCTTGTCGTACTTGATAATTTCCATGTACTCTGCATGTGTCATGCCGTGTATGATTTCAATATCTTTTTTGTTGTCCGTCATGTATTGTCAATTTTAGGAGAGTGTCGCTTTAGGGTTGCACACAACGAACAGGGCTTGGCGTTGTTGGGATATTTGAAAAACGTCTGCCGACAACTGAAGCCCAATAATGTTTTAAAAGTTGAAGATAAAGAACTAAAGCTAAATTAATAACGTCCTGCCGAAACCGAAGCTGATAGGGAACTACAGCCGAAGTTTCAACGTCCTGCCCCAATAACGCCAAACCCCATGTTGCCTGCATGTGCCTCATCCGCTTACTGATTTAATTTATAAAAGTCTTCAACTATCTTAAATTTAATTTTTGATTTATCAACGGGATTTGTATAACCATATTCTTCAAAGGTCGCAGCCCAAACATTTTTGGAAGCTGCTAATATTTTTTTTATAATTTTTGTTGATGCTGGATAAGGAATTTTTTTCAAGGCATTGTCCAAAGAAAACCATTTGTACGATGTGTCCGAAAAGTTTTGTCCGTTAGAAAAATTACGGAATTGAACAACAAAATAAGGTCTGATAAGTGTCCTGTACTTGTCAGGAAAAATGTAAGTGAAAATGCCTCCTAGTCTGAAAGATTTATATGTTATTCCTATTCTTTTTGCAGTTTTGTCAATGTAAGATTTTATAGATATTGGTCCGTCCATTGTCCCAATACTCGGAACTTCATAAGCTTTTCTATTGTCATCAAATGCAAGTAAAATTTCTTTTTTGTTATTGACGATAAGAACTTTCGGAAATGTCAAACTGATACTGTCCGCCTTTGTCTGCGATAATGAAGTCAAAGTTTTTGTAAAAAGAAAGAGAAAGAAAACAAAGATTTTTACGTGTCGCATAAGGGGTCTTTTGGCATTGCAGGCAACTCAAATATATATGCTATTGTACACAATTCAAAATTATAAAATCATTGATTACCAATGTATTTTATAGTGGCTTTTTATATACCCTAAAAAAAATTATCTTCTTGCTACAAGTCTAACTTATCCAGCGGACTTACAACTTTTTGAATTTGTACATTGCTTACATGCGTATAACGCAGCGTTGTTTTTAAGTCATTATGCCCAAGCAGTTTTTTAATTATAGTAATGTCTGTTCCGTTCTCCAGCAAATGCGTTGCAAAGCTGTGGCGTAGCGTGTGAATGCCTCCATGCATTTTTATGCCTGCTCTTTCTTTTGCCTGCTTAAATACCTGCTGAACACTTGTATAGCCATACTGCCCGCCATCTGCACCTTCAAACAGCCATACTTTAGGTTTGTAAAGCAAAAAATATTTTCTTAAATGCTCCAGTAATTTTGGCGAGAGTAATACCTGCCTGTCTTTTTTACCTTTGCCCTTAATAATATTTATCACCATTCTTTTACTATCAATATCGGTAAGCTTTACATTAATTATTTCATTCAGACGTATGCCTGTTGAGTAGGCAAGCATCAACATAGCCTGGTGCTTTTTATTTTCAGTAAATTTTATAATCTTCTCAATGTTGCTGCTATCATGCACCTTGGGCAATTGCAAGGGTCGCTTTGGGCGTGGCAAATCAAAAAGCATCCTGTCTTTATTTAATACATGCTCAAAATAAAATTTAATGGTGTTAACCGCAGTATGTATATGATGTTCGCTGTAACCTTTTTTTACAATTAAATACAGCAGGTAGCTTTGCAGTTGATTTTTAGTAAGATCGGCAGCGTTATGTTTATGCCCAAGCAAGGTTAATAAATATTTCCACTCAGTACAATAAGTTTTGATGGTGTTTGCACTGTACCCTTTTAAAATAAGCATCTTTCTCATTTCTACATAAGCAAGATTATTTTCTATAGAGATATGAGTACTTATGATAGGTACATCATTATTTTTTTTGTGAAGATTTGCAGCAATCACAGCTTTTGCGGTAGCGGCGATCTGCAATGCTTTTCGTTGCTGAAGTGATGCTTTTAATTTGCTTACATCAAGCTTGCATATTTTTGGAAGTGCCTTTTTTAAATTTTGCACCGATGCCGGATGGCAGGGCAAAAGCCAGCAGTGTAATGATTTACTCCATACCGATTTTATGGATACCAAACATTTGTTTACAGTATTATCATTATCACACAAAACTTTAATCCATTCCTTATTGCGGTGATGTGCATATTGTAATGTGATAAGCATTTTTAAAGATAAATGAACATAATAAATTATTTTTTTAAATTTTTAAGTTGATAAAAAAATCACAGCTCAACGGCTGCGGGACAATGTGATTAAGTTAACAAAACCAAGAAGGTTTTCTTATACTTTCTATATTTGAAATCTTTAAAAAACCTTCTTGGTTTTTATTGTTGATCCTTAACTTAATGACATTGGGCTGCCCGATTGAAATGAAAAACTTGCCGGCAGGCAGGTTTGTAATGGAAAGCGGGGACGAATGTTGAACAATGAGCAAGGTGCTCACAGCCCACCCTCATCCCTTACCCTTCTCCACAAGTGGAGAAGGGATTACAAGTCTCTACGCTCACTGTACTTCTTCCATTTATCAATCACTGCTTTCATATCATGGGGTAATTGGCTTTCAAAATTCATTTGCTTTTTTGTGGTGGGATGAATGAAGCCAAGCTGCTGTGCATGCAAAGCATGGCGGGGGCAAATGGCAAAACAATTATCAACAAACTGTTTGTATTTACTGAATACAGTGCCTTTTACAATTCTATCGCCGCAATAAAAATCATCATTAAATATCGGGTGACCGATGAGCTGCATGTGCACCCGTATCTGGTGTGTGCGGCCGGTCTCAAGCCTGCACTCAATAAGGGTTACATAATTAAACCGCTCCAACACTTTGTAGTGCGTTATGGCATCTTTTCCATGCTCACCAT
>JALYYX010000390.1 GCA_030946075.1 Bacteroidota bacterium
TTTTGAATAAATACCTTAAATACACACTTAAATCATTTGCTGTTTTATTAATTATTTTATTGGCTACATACATTGTTGTGCTTTTATATGTTACGGTTAACAAGCAAAAAATTATTAAACAGGTTACCCAGGAAGTAGGCAAAAAGCTCAGCGGCAACGTTTCTATTCAAAATGTGGAATTAAGTTTCTTTAGTCATTTTCCGCAGGTATCTGTTTTACTACACAACGTAACTATTACTGACACTATGTTTGCACAACATCATCATTCCTTTTTTCAGGGAGAAAAGGTATATGTTAGGCTGAGTATTATAAGTTTAATAAGAAGCAGGCCGGCGGTTAATGGTTTTAAATTAGAAAACGGAAGTTTTTATTTATATACTGATACAAGCGGTTATACAAACCGATATTTATTCAAATCCAAAAAAGATTCAATCGCAGCAGCAGAGCCTGCAAAAGGTAGAAATCAATTAAGAACTGTTGCATTAAAAAATGTAAGAATTACGCTTGATGATAAACAGAAAAATAAGCTGCATGATATAGTTGTAAACAATCTTGATATGGACCTTGATGATAAGGATGAATCCTCTTTTTTATTTTCAACAAAAATTGATATGCTCGTCCATAGCCTTGCCTTCAATTTACAAAACGGCAGTTTTATAAAAGAAAAAACTTTTAGCGGGAATTTTGATTTGCGATATGATAAAAAGCTTAAGCAGCTTCAGTTTGATAGTATTGATATTAAATTAGGCGGCCAGCCTTTTAATCTAACGGCCCGGTTTGATCTTGAAGGACCTGCTCCACAATTTAGTTTAAAGGCGCATACAAAAAATATACTGTATTCATTTGCAAAAACCATTTTAACACCCAAAATTTCTACTGCTTTATCCATTGCGGATCTTGATAAACCGATTGATATATCTGCAGATTTAAGTGGCCCGCTAAAAGAAGGTGATCCATTAATGGTGGCAAAATGGTCAACAAAAAATACACATCTTGTTACACCCTTCCTTGATTTTGCTAACGCTTCTTTTACCGGCTTTTATACAAATGAGGTTGTTCCCGGCCAGCCAAGAAAAGATCCTAATTCAAAAATTGTAGTAACTAATTTTTCAGCAACATGGCAGGATCTGCCTATTACATCCAACAATATTGAAATAATGAATTTGCTGGTGCCGCAACTTACGTGCGATCTTAAATCAAATTTTTCTCTTACCACTTTAAACGACATCATCGGCAGCAATGCCTTGCAATTAAGAACAGGCGATTGCTCTGCAAACCTCACCTACAAAGGGCCGCTTGCAAAAAATAATAATTCCAATTCATTTGTAAATGGATTGATTAATATTAAAAATGGAGAAGTATTATATGCTCCCACGGGTGTAGAATTAAAAAATGTAAATGGCAGAATAGTTTTTAAAAACTCTGATTTGTTTGTTGAAAATTTGCAGTGTGATGTTTTAAATAATAAAATAATAATGAATGGTGAGGCACACAATCTTCTTACGCTAATAAATACTGAGCCCAATCATGTAAATGTTAACTGGAGTATTTATTCTCCGTCTTTAAATTTAAATGCATTTACTTTTTTATTAAAACCCAGAAAAAAAATTGCGGTTGCTGAAAATAAGAAAAGAAAGCTTGAGAATATGGCAACAAAAATTGACCAGGTTCTTGAACAGGGAAGCCTTTCGGTTAATTTAAAAGCAGCAAGGCTTATTTATAAAAAATTTGAGGCAACAAATACTCTTGCAAATATTTCACTGCTGCAGGATCGTTATCTGATAAATAATGTAAGTATGGACCATGCAGATGGGCACATGGCGCTAAAAGGCTCTGTAATAGCCAACAGAGCAAATAATCATCAGGCAAAAATAAATGTAACGCTCGATAATGTTGATGTAAGTAAAGTTTTTACAGCCTTCGATAATTTTGGTCAGGATGGAATTACAGCCCAAAGTTTACAAGGAAAGCTTACTGCAAAAATTGATGCATCGCTCGATATAAACGATGAGGGAAAAGCTGACCCCGCAAGCATTGAAAGCGTGGTGGATTTTTCTCTTAAAAACGGGGCATTAATGAATTACGAGCCTATAAAAAAATTGCAAAATTTTTTATTTAAGAACAGAGATTTTGAAAACATTCGTTTTGCAGAATTGAAAGATCGTTTTGAAATTAAAAATCAGGAGGTAAAAATAAACCGCATGGAAATCCAATCAAGCGTTATGTCAATGTTTGTGGAAGGCGTTTTTAGCAAGAAAGGAAATACAGACCTGAGCATACAGGTGCCGCTAAGCAACATTCATAAAAGAGGCGCTGATTTTAATCCTGAAAATATTGGCGCCGATAAAAAAGGCGGCAGCAGCATTCATCTTCGCGGAAGGCCGGGGCCTGATGGAAACATAAAATTTAAGCTCGATCTTTTCAATAAGTTTAAAAAAGATAAAGATAAATCGGAAGTCCAATAATCTCATCTATTGTTTCGGCTCTTTGTTTCCTTTTTCTTGGAAATACCCACATTATTTTTATTGTCTTCCTTATTGTGCCGGCTATCAATGTCATCTCTTATTTGGGGCAATGGTTTATTTGTTTGTCCCTTTTTGCTTTGCTTATTTTGCTGGTTGCGCTATCCTTTCATGATTTGTTTTTTTTCTTTCCCTTACTAAAATTGTACCTGAATCTATACACAAAGAGTATCTTGCAACAACTTTAATAAGCATACTTTAAATATCAATTATATGAATTCGAGATCAACAAAATATTACGAAAGCCGCAAAGCGCAAAAGGGAGATAAAAAAGGTTCGGTAAATGAGGGCGGGTATAATGAACAGCAAACTAAGACCCAAACCAAGAAAAATCCTGCCCCATCTAAAACGCAGGACCAGCCTAAAGAAGATGCTGAAGCAAGTAAGGATGATACAGGCGGAGGAAATGATTCAGGCAAAAGATCTGATGATGATT
>JALYYX010000402.1 GCA_030946075.1 Bacteroidota bacterium
TTGCTTTTTTACCGGTGTTTGATAAAAATGTTTTTGATGATGATATTGTTGAATCTTTTAAATTATATCTCATTAATCAAACAGAGCAACCCTACAATTTTTCTTACTGGATATCATTCGCAGGTTCACCTGATTTTGAATTGAAGAACCAAATATTTTCTTTCTCTGATTTTTATTTACATGATGTTCCTTTTGAACAAATGAATGATGCCCCAAAATTTACGTTTGAATTCTCATTGATAAATGCTGATAAAAAGAAAGCTGAGTATTTTGAATCATCGCTGAAACTTAAGGCCAAACAACTGTTTCAGAAGATAGAAGAAATAAAATTAAAGAATGAACCTACATTTTCTTATAAATTATTTGAAACTTACCCTGATGTTGCTGTTCAGGAAAAATATGATTTTGCAAAACTTCCAGGTGACGGTTACAGAATGTATGATGCCTCAAAGGCAAGAGAAAACCTTGAGCCTGCAAGAAGTGTTGTTGATCTCCATATTGAAAAATTAAGTGATGATTGGAAACATCTTTCCAACTTTGAGATACTTACGCTGCAATTAAAAGCTTTTGAAAAATATTATTACCTCGCAGTGGCCCATCACCAGCCAAACTTAATTGTGATACATGGAGTAGGAAGTGGTAAATTGAAAGATGAGATACATGAAATTTTAAAAACCAAGAAAGAAGTGAAAACATTTGTAAACCAATACCATCCTAACTTTGGTTATGGTGCAACGGAAATATATTTTGGGTATTAAAGCTTTAAGGATAAACTGTATAAGACTAATCCTAATATTTAATTATAGGTTTTTATTAATCATCTGTTTCACATTCGCAACCTTCATCGTCGTCGTCATGGCTGCCCTCTTTGCCCTCAACTTTTTCATCCAGAAATGTGCCGTCATTTTTAAAGTGTGCCAGTGTTTTTTTATTGTTTAAAATAAAGTAAGCACAGTACCCTTCATTATCCTTTTTAAACCATTTTTTTATATCTGTAGTTGATTTTGCATATTTTGATTCAAACGAACTTTTTACTGTTACCGGAACTTCTTCAGCAACCACTACAGGGCATGGAAATTCTTTCTTCTCCTTTTCACATGAAATAATAGCAAACTGTAAAAGGAAAACTAGTAAGTATAGCTTTTTCATAAAAATAATTTTTGAAGAAAATAATCTAGCGAAATATAAATATAAGAATAAAAAATGCTAGATGATTACGTATGTTAAAACATTCATTCCTTTTTTATTATTTTCTTTTTAGTTTCTTCAAAAGCATCATTCATAACGCATAACTTTGCTACCAGCTACAAACCGGGTTATCACATCAATGAAAATTGATGAGGAAAGTCCGGACAGCATAGAGCAACACACCGGTTAACATCCGGTTTCAATCCTGAGCTTGGTGAAGGATTGAAAAGAAAGTGCCACAGAAAATTACTGCTGTGTTTTGTGGAGACACAAACCTTGGCGAGGGTGAAAACGTGAGGTAAGAGCTCACGAAAAGTATTGGCAACAATATTTTTGGGTAAACCTTGTGTGCTGTAATGCCACGTATATCAGCGTTTGAGGGCTGCTCGTCCGATGCTGAAGGGTAGGCAGCAAGACTGTAACAGTAATGTTGCGGCAAGATAAATGATAACCATCCAATCCCGATAGTATCGGGAGCGGTTACAGAATCCGGCTTACAGGTTTGTAGTTACTTAATTAAAAAGTCCCGAAATTTTTCGGGACTTTTTTGATTATACATTAAATGATATTTCATCCCTACTTGTGCATGCTATCCATTTTACTATCCATCTTCTTATCCATTTTGCCACCATTCATATTATCCATTTTTCCGCCTTGCATTTCCTGCATGTGTTTCATCATTGCAGCAGGGTCCACAAAACCCCAATGCTCTGTCATTTTACCATCTTTATTAACTTTTACAACATCTACACCTTTCTCATCAACTTTAGTTCCTGCCGGCATTCCCCATGTTGCATCTGCCATGGTACCTGTCATGCGTGAAAGAGAAAAAATATAATCGCCATTAGAAGCATCTGCAATTACCTCAAATTTTGCGTCTTTTAAATGATTGTGTAAGTCTGCTAACATATGCTTTACATTATCTCCACCTTTTACATCTTGATTATTCGGCCCCTGGTGATCAACTGCATCGTCTGCAATTAAACTATTAATGGTTGCAGAATCTCCGGTTTCAATTGCTTTCATAACCTTTCGGTTGTTTTCTAAATTTTTCTCATTGGAAGAAGTTTCAGTGGTGCTTGTAGTAGTTGAATCTTTGCAGGAAATACAAAAGCAAAGCATGGCAATTGCTGATGTTAAAAGAATCTTTTTCATTTTAATTTGTTTAGTGTGAGTTATATATTTTGATTAGAATTTATTTTCGAGTGCTGTCTTTATGGTCCATGCTATTATCCATTTTATCCATCCCACCATGCATTTTCATCATTTCAACAGGGTCTGCATAACTCCAGTGTTCTACTGCTTTATCATTTTTAATTCTAACCACATCAATCCCGGTCATATCCATTTTTGTTCCTGCAGGCATACCCATCGATCCATCAGTACAAGTGCCTTTCATTTTAAACCAGGCAAAATGATATTCCCCATTAGCACTTGTAGCATCTGAAACCAAATCAAATTTAAGACCGCTCATGTGATTATGCATATTGGCGAACATTGCCTTTAATGAATCTATTCCTTTAATTTCTCCGCCATTTCCATGATCAACAATATCTTTATCAATAAAGCTGTCCAGCTTACTAACATCACCCGTTTCCATTGCAGAATAAACCATTTTATTTCTTTCTGTATTTCTTTCAGCATTGTTATTGGAAGCAGTAGTGCTTTTTTGCTCACATGAAATAAAACAGATCATGGCTACAATGCCGGCAAAAAGTAATTTTTTCATTTTGATTTTTTTTAGTTTAATAATTAATTGAGAAAATTTTAGGAGTCTTCAGGAAAATCAGTTCGGTTTTGTATAGCATAAGGATATATAAAACTATTATTTCTTTTTTTAAAAAAAAATATTTCTTATAGTATGATTATTGTAGTGGATATCATTAGCCAAATAAATAAAAATTACTTTACATTTAATAAAATTTATCTCATGAAGAAAATAATTTTTTTTAGTTATTTAATTGTTGTTTCATTTCATTGTTTCCCTCAAAATAAAATGACGCCTGAGCTTTTATGGAAACTCGGAAGAGTAAGCGGGCTGGGCATTTCAAAGGATGGAAAAAGTGTTGTGTATTCTGTAGCTACGCCAAGCGTTGCAGAAAATAAAACCCTGCGTGAAA
>JALYYX010000424.1 GCA_030946075.1 Bacteroidota bacterium
GTTTCTTTGATGCCTGGTTATCTGTAGTTATAAAACCAAAATTATCAAGCGACGAATTATAATTATTGTAAGAAGTCCATCTTTTCTTAGTGAATCCTGCGCTTGCTTTTAAATAATATCCGCCAAAACGTGAGTTTAATATTCGCTTATTACACCCATCAGCATAATCAGCATTTGAATTTATGCCTGCCCGAATGCGCCAGTTATGCTTTTCTGTTGCGCCTTTAAAGCCTGCTTCTGTGTAAACACCATAGGTATTCGAAAAAAATCTTGTATTTACCTCTCCTGTTTTTGTATGTGCAGCCGCAGGCGATTCCTCAATAATATTTATAATGCCACCAATTGCCTCTGAGCCGTAAAGCAATGCCACAGGGCCTTTTATAATCTCCACCCTGTCAATTCCAATATCATTCAACCCCATTCCATGCTCATCCTGCCATTGCTGATTATCAAACCGCAAACCCGACAAAACAGTCGTGATCCTGTTTCCATATAATCCTCTAATTACTGGCTTTGAAATTCCAATACCGGTATTTATTTGGCTGATTCCCGGAAGTTTTGCCAATGCATCAGAAATATTAAATGAGCCATTGCTGCGCATTTTTTTAACCGAAAGGGAACTAATATTTAAAGGGGTTTCTTTCGATTGAGTAATTTTCAGGCCAGATACCATCACTTCCTTTAAAAGAATAGAAGTATCCTTTTGGCTAATACATTTTTCACTAAAAAATATTTGAAAACAAATTGCAAGTAAGCAACGGAAGTAAAAACTTCTCATAACTGCTAAAAATTAAATATATAGAACAAATGAAAAACTCACGCTGATGTAGACAATCAGGCTTTTGGAGGAGGAGAAACAGTATCCTCTATACCATTACTAAGAAAAGTATCAGGAGGGAAGTATTTATCTAAATGGAGAATTGCAAAAGAAACATTGTTTTTTTCATTCTGATAAACAAAAAGGTTGAAGGTATTATCAACAATTGCTTTTGCTTTTTTGCCTGCAGAAGAATTATTTTTTGTTATTAAATTATAGCGGTCAATAATTTCTTTTTCTTTTTTATCCTTAACACAATACAAAATAGTTTTTCCATTTTCCACTTTGGTATTTACCACATCGTACATTTGCCTGTTAAACAAAAATTCTTTTCCTTCGTCTTCCCAATAAATTTTTTGCTGGTTGTCACTATAACAAATCTTTTCAAGTTCATTAAATGTAATCTGGTTCTGGATTACAACTTTCATTTGTTCTTTTAATTCGTATTGAAAATGATGCATTACAAAGTAATAACCTACCTGTGTGAAAACCAGGATAGCAATAAGGCTTATAAGAATAATTTTTTTCAGGATAAAAAATATTATTACAAATATATAAAGTCTGCTGTAATCTTACTTCTTTATTATGTAAATAATCGAGCTGCATTTTTCTGTATCAAATAATGCCTTACAGTTAGAAACATAACCATTCCAGCAGGCGCTTATAACATTATTTTTACCTGTTTTATATTTCTCACTTAGCATGCTCACATAAAAACTATCATACCACATAGCCTTTATTTCTTTTAATTGTAATCCATGATGCAACAATAACTGTGTTATTGAGGTGGGTGAAAAATGATACAGATGCCGCGGCACATCATAAGCTGCCCAAAATTCTTTATACATTTTTTCATCGTAGCAGGTATAATTGGGAACAGCAATAAATAAACACCCGTTAGGTTTTAATAATTTTTTTAACTGAGTGAGATATGAATGCAGATCATGCACATGTTCTAATACATGCCATAAAGTAATAGCATCATAGGTTTCAGGAGGTAGTTCAAAAAGTTGATCTGATGTTTGTAACCGGATACCATATAAATTATTAGCATTGGCTCTGGCATTTTCATCAGGCTCCAGCCCGGTAACCTTCCATCCTGAATTTTCCATTACATGCAAAAATGCGGCTGTGCCTGCGCCAACATCTAAAATATTTCCTGCAGATAATTTTGTGAATTTTTTTATTAAATTTTTCTTTGAACTGAGGGTTTGGCTTCTTACAAAATGATACAAGGAGTTAATAAACCCCTTTTTTGTATCGCTGTGTGAAATATAATTTTCTGATTGGTAATACTTACCTATTTCATTTTTATCGGGAGCTTTTTGAGTAAACCGGCAAGTACACAGCTTGCATTCCCAAATTTCAAATACTTCATTGGAAACGCTGTAATCCTTTACCTGCAATACTTTGTCAATATCTTTCCCTTTACAGCACGGACAAAGTTCATACACAATCATCTTCTCAATTTTGTACAAAGAAAATATAAATTAACGGGTTTGCATTGCAATTAGAATTGTACATTTTTAATGTTTCCTTATAATAATTTATAGCAATTTTACAGCAATGAATTTTGCTTTAATAAAAAACAAGATTAGATATGGGAGTTTTTTTATACCCTTTCGTTTCCAGCTTATTCTTTTAAGTATTACTTTATTCGCAGCATATTATTGGTTAAAAAAAACAAGAGTACTGCCGGACGCATCTTACAGTGCCATTACAGAATTATTTATTACTGTTACCATGGCATTCATTGCGTGTGTTTTTGTTATTGCCTTTTTCAGTAGTGTTCTTCCATGGCTGTATTTTTTATACACTAAAAGAAATAGGAAGATCGATATAAAAATAAAAACAGATTCAAAACAAAATACTTTAAATGAAAAACAACGGGTTAGTATAAATATCAATCCGATTATTCGGCCGGTATTTGGGTATATAAGATTGCGGCTACATTATGACGGTGAAAATATCTCGTCTAAATTTTCTTTGATAAATACTCAGCAAAAGCAGGATTTTTTTTCATCTTCTCTAAATGGAATTTATAACTGGCCTTTGCCAGAAATAAAAGAGTACAAAATAAGCAATGCAATAATTTACTTTGAAGATATGTTCCAGCTATTTTCATTTGCAGCAACGCTGCCGGCACAGGATAATTTTTTTACACATCCTAAAAATGTTATGCATTCTGAAATGAAAGTACGTCCTAAAAAAACAGAAGAAGCCAATACAAGAATTGACCGGATTAGAAAATTGGAAGGAGAATTTTTAAATTATAAAAATTTTGAGAACAACGATGATGTAAGGAGAATTGTATGGAAGATTTATGCAAAAAATAAAGAGCTTGTTGTAAGAATACCGGAAACAAATGATCCTTATGCATCGCACGTTTATTTCTATGCATCCTACTACAACTCAATGGAATCAGGTATTTACGGTGATTTCTACCCTGTGTTACTGAATTATTATAAGACAGGAATATGGAATGTTTACAGTCAATTAAGCAAACAAAATGTTTTAATAAAATATATACCTGACCAGGAAACTAAAACAACTTTTATTGATGACGCAACTGAGAAAATAAAATACATTATCAGCACATCAGATTGGCAAACGCAAAAAGATCTTCAGCAATATTTTAAAAAAGAAGATGCATCTGTTATCTGTTTTTCATCTTTAATAAATGCAGAGCAGGTAGATGATATTTTAAGCGGATCGGGAAAAGATCTTGTGGTAATATTTGTTCAGCTCAGCAATTCATTTAATGCAGTTAAAATAAAGGATTGGGTAAAATGGATATTTATTAAGCCTGCAGATGATGGGCTAAATAAACTAAGAATGGTATGGAATATTTCGCCATTTAAAAGAAAATTAATTGAGAACGAGAATAAAATTAAAGCGATACTTAATAAAAGCGAAAGTGAAATAATTATTGTTTAGTACAAATGAAAATCGAAAAGCTACATAGCAATAAAAAGACCGCAGCACAATTATTTATGCTTGTTCTTCCTGCTGGTGCTGTGGGTACCTACATGCTTTGGCATATCAATCAATATTATTCAGTTTTAAATGATCAATGGCTAAACAACAGCCTTTACCTCGCTGCCGGTTTAATAACCGGGTGCATCTTTTACAATTATCGATTCAGATTTATTTCTACAATTATTCCATTGATATTATTGCTACTTATCATCAGCAAGATCATCAGTAATACTTTCACTGGCGAGTTCTCAGCATTTTATGCGGCAACAAATTTCTTCATTTTCTCATTCCTGTTTATCGCTGGATGGCTTATTGGGTGGGGTTTTGCAAGGCTCAGGTATTTTCCTGTCATTCTATCTGCAATATTATTAGCCATACAAATTGTTGTTGTAAGCAAAACATCAGACATCACAGCCCAAAAATTAATTATTGCTTTTGCCCCGGTGTTGGTTTTTGCATTGTACATTATTTATACTGCAGAACTTGTAAGAAATATGAGTGATGATGAGCCTGCATTCGCATGGTTTATAGGAAAAAAAATAATTGGCTTTGCATTGGTTTCTTCAATTATTTTATTGCTCATATTTTCTCTCTTTAATAAAGAGTTTAAAGCGATAGAAAAAGAATTTGGCGGCGCCGGTAAACAGCAAAAAGAAACAGATAAAGAAAGCCTTACAAAAGAAAATAAAGACGGAACGGTAAGTAATAGAAAAGAAATGGGGATGAGTGGTGGCAGAAGTTCTTCCAAGCGTTTGGTGTTTATCGCAAAGCTTGACAATTATTTTCCAAACTCTGAAACGCCCAACCCGCTTTACTTTACTTATGATTATTTTACAAAGTTCGATACACTTACACAAACATTGGAAACTGACAGCCTGATGCCATCTAATGATCTTTTTCAACCTGATCCTTCTAAAATTCCTTTATACTTTACACAAAGTGATTCATCTGTTATATTAAAAGCAAAAGGATATTTAAAGAGAAAAGTTGTTACAACAGAAGTTTATAAAGCACTCCTTTCCCCACAGGAATTTTTAGCGCCAAGCACTGCATTTTTTTGCCAGCCAATTGCAGTGGAAAAAGAATACAAGGATCAGTTTAAAACTGCATACCGGGCAAAAATGTATGTAAGCGATCTTAACAGTGCTTATTTTATTTATAATCCCGCCGGCAATCAATCGCTTGAAACCTTTCAGCAGCAAAGGTTTGATGAATTGAGGAAAGTTAACAGCTGGAATAATGAAGATAAGAATTTTATAGACTATTACACTTTCATTCCCAAAGGTGATGCTTATGATTCAATAAGAGCATTGGCGCAAGAGCTAACAAAAAATGCGGTAACACCAATTGATAAGATGATCGCCATAAGAGAATATTTTTTAAGCAAGGATGAGAACGGTCAACCACTTTTTAAGTACACAGACAATCCTGGCATTCCCGGTTTGCCAAGTGCTAATAAGCTTACCTATTTTTTATTTGACAACCGCAAAGGTTATTGTGCATATTTTGCCGGGGCAACATTGTTCTTATTAAGAGCATTGGGCATTCCTTCAAGAGTTGCAACAGGTTTTTTAACTGTTGACAGAAGTGATAAGAACAAGGGCTGGTATTGGTTTTACGAAGACCAGGCACATGCATGGACGGAAGCATATTTTCCCGGATATGGATGGATAGATTTTGATACAACGATCCCCAGTACAGAACAGCAACAATCACCGGCGCCTGATGGAACTCCGCCCATCACAGTACAGTCAGCCTATTTTGTAACGACAGGAAAAGTGTTGAGTGTTGATACATCTAAAAAAAGAGTTGAGATGCAGGTTACTAAAATGATATTTCATGATAAAACATTTGATCTTAAAGAGCCGGTATATCTTGATATGGATGTTTCTATCGCAACTATAAATAAAGATACCGGCTCTGTACTGCTAAGCGAATTAAAACAGGGAATGCAGATCACAGCTTTATCTTTTTCTGAACAGTTCAAAAATATAATTCCGGTTGACAGTAATAGTTCAAAAGAAATATTTTTAAAAATTCCGCATCCTGCGCCGATAGATGAAATAAGGATACAGGATACAAAAAAAGAAAAACAACAAAAAGAACAACCTAAAAAAGAAAAAAGATCTCTGAGCATAACAAAATTAATTTTGCTGTCCCTTGCAATTTTAGGCGGCATTATATTATTGATATTCTGTTTGCCATGGTTCATTTACAGGTGGTTTAAATTTAGAGCTTTGCAAAAAAATGATGTGGTCTCAAAAGCTTACTGGCAGTACACTTCAGCAATGTATCTTTTAAACCAATTAGGTTTCGCAAGAAACGATCTTTCTCCATTGCAGTTTGCAAAACAACAAGTAGATCCACAGTTCAAAACTGATCTTTCGGCATTTGTGCAGGTATATCTCAAAAGCAAATATTCTGCTCAGCCACTAACACCAACAGAAGAAAAAATAGTTACATTATTTTACCACCCGTTCGAAATATCTGTAAAAAATTATATCCCCTTTAAAATGCGACTCAATAAATTTTTAAATTTCTACAGAACAATAAATTATTTTACCAAACCAAAAATATAAATATGCAACAAGAGGTAAATATTGAAATGGCTTTGCAAAATATACAGCGCTTAACTGATAACATTGAAACAGTAATTAAAGGCAAACGCAACCAGATAAAATTTGTTTTAACAGCATTGCTTGCAAAGGGGCATATCCTTATGGAAGATAATCCCGGTACCGGCAAAACCGTTATGGCAAAGACTTTGGCGCAAAGCATTTCCGGGAGTGATGATCTGATGGTGAACTTTAAGCGGATTCAATTCACACCTGATCTTTTACCGATGGATCTTATCGGCTCACACATTTTTGATGACGTTAAAAAAGAATTCATTTTTAAAAAAGGCCCCCTGTTTTGTAACGTGTTGCTGGCAGATGAAATAAACAGGGCATCACCAAAAGTGCAATCGGCATTACTTGAATGTATGGCAGAGAACCAGATAACCATCGGTGAAATAACATACAAACTCGACAATCTTTTTTTTACTATTGCCACTCAAAATCCTGTTGAAATGGAAGGCACCTATCCCCTGCCCGCGGCACAACTCGACAGGTTCTTTATTAAAATAATTTTTGGATATGTTGATGAAGAAACCGAGTTAGATATTTATAAAGATTATCTCGGCATAAACAACAACCTGAATAATATCAGGCAGGTATTGAGCTCAGACGAAATACTCTTTTTGCAACAGCAAAGTGAGAATGTTTTTGTTCATGAGGAAATAATTAAAGCAGTTCGGAATATTGTTTGGGCTACAAGAAGGCACCAGGATATTTTATTAGGAGCAAGTACACGAAGCGGAATAATTTTTTTAAAGTGCTTAAAAGCTTATGCATTGGTTAATGGAAGAACGTATGTAATTGAAGATGATATTAATGAACTTACTTCGCCTGTTTTTGACCATAGGTTGATCTATCGAAACAAAGAGGCAAAGGCCAAAACACTGGCTGTTATTACAGGTGCAGAGATGGATAGGCTTTCAAAGTTAAAGATTAATACATAACTATAAAATGAGTTTTTGTAAAACCATATTATATTTTATTTTTTCATTCTTCATTTTGCATTTAGCAACTGCCCAGGATGTAGCAAAGCGTTATGAAATAGATGCAAAAAGAATTGGCGTAGCTCCTTATGATAAAGATGCATTACCAAGAAGCAGGGAATTTATAAGATTAGACAGCACTTATTATGTGGGATATTTTTATGAGGGAATGTATAAATATCAAAGAGCTGCAGATTATCTTGGTTACAAAAATTGTATTCAGCCGCTAAAAAAATCTTTGTTGCAATTTGAAAAAGATAACATGAAAGATATGCAAACCATATTCTCAGAAAATGGTTTCAGTCCGAAGGCAATTGACGTAAGAGATATTTGCAATGCTTTATATGATGCTTACTCAAACATAGAACAGGCAGACTCCGCAATGTGGGTCTTAGAAAAAGTTCATAGTTGGAATTTGAAATATGATTTTATGGAATACCATATAAAATCAGCATGGACAATTCATCGCAACAGGTATTATCTGCATAGGTATTCATTTTTAAAAAGTACTGTTGAGGAAAACGAACAGCTTGCTTTGAATCATTTATACGCCGCATTAGCCGAAGGCAACACACAGGCAAACTTTTATCTGGCAATAATTTATAACTATTTGCAGAACATGGATTCTACTGAATATTATTACAATTATTTGCTGAGAAATGGCGGTATTTCCTACAACAACTATGCACACTATAAAAATACATTAGGCCAATTTGCTGACGCAATAAATAATTTTGAAAAAGACAAATATGCATTTGACAAAAGATTGATAGAAGCTTATTATTTTCTTCCTACCCTTTATATAAACAGCAATAATCCCGTTCAGGGAATTACTATGACCAATGAAATAATCTCCAGGAATGGCTCTACGCCTGGCTTTGGTTGGTATAATATTGCATTGGCAAGAAGTTATTTATACGACGGCCAGTTAGATAGTTGCGAAAAAAAAATTGAGAAGGCTGCACAATTCAGAGAGTTGCATCTTGGTACAACGCTTGGGCAAGCGCAATACAACTTTGCAGTAAATGTCGTTAAGCTAATGCTGGTAAATCAAAAAATAGAAAGAATAAAGTTTTTTAATTCAGGTTGGTGGTACTCCATAAATGATATTTTAAAAATGAGTGAACTGTTTGGAGAAAAATTTTTATTAAGATTTGCTATTGTAAATGAATTTGCGAATAACCCGGAAAGGCAGCAAGTGATCTATACTTTATTCAGCAGTGAAAACGTGATAGGCTTTGATGAAATATGGAACATGATAAAAGATATAAGCCTGGAATATTTTACAAAATTTTATCAGCAAAAAATGGAAGAGGAAAAGCGTGATAATATAAAACGTTACATGCAATTCTTTTATGGAAGCCTTTTGTATAAAGACGGTCAGAAAAAAGAAAGTAAAAAAGTTCTTGAAAATATTCTATACAATACGTTACTTGATACTGCCCACGAAAAATTATTCCTGGCAAGATTAGGTGAAACTCTTGCCAGGGAATATTCTGACGAAGGCGAAAAAGATAATTACAACAGGATGCTTACCTTTTATTACAAGGAATACCCGCAAATGATACCCTTTAGCGGATTAAAAATAAATATGAAATTAAATACTGCAGGGCTAAGTGATGAAGTAACAAAAAAAATAATAAATGAACTGGATGACTGCAATATTCATTGGGTTAATGATAATAATTATGTAGCCAGCGTAAACATAAACTTTGAAAAGAAAAAAAATAAGTATGAAGTAAGTTATTCAGTGGAAAATAATAAGGGAATAACGATTGTTCGGTTCCAAAAAATAATTTTTAAAGATGCCAATGGAGTTGGGAAAGAATTAGCACTTCGTTTTTTTAATGTAAGCGGCCCATTGGAATATGAGAAACAATAAAAAATTATTTTTAAGGAATAGTGTACCGTGAATCAGCTGAGTCAATAAAAAAATGATTTTGATTTCCCAGAAATGAAGAGGTTAATTTATGCTCATAAAAATTATAAAAGATAGCTGCAGATGCAACAGCAATAAGAATTATAGCCAAAATACCCCAGGCGGATCTTTTAATTATTACCGGTTCATTTTGGTAAGTGTCTTCAACCGCTAGCGTTTCTGCAGGTTGCGCCAGGATAACCGGTTCTTCTTTTTCATAAACCTTTTCAACAGGTATTGGTTGCAAAAAATTAAAGTTCTTATCTTCTTCAAAACAAATATTCCCTTCAGAATTTTTTTTAAGTGACCCAACAGTATCGAGTCTCAACTCTTCACCCCCATTAATTCTCTCTTTCCATTCTTTGCAGAAATCTTTTAATAAATTTTCAGCAGTATCAACATCAGTAATTTTTTTCTTTGCAATATATTTCAGTAGGCCATCAGCATTTACATTTTCTTTTTCTGAAAAGACAATTTCGTCTTTAGGTGGTAAAATTTGTTTGTTAACAACATCAGCGCTTGCAGAGATATATTTAATCTTTAAACTGCCTATGCCTGGCAAAACACATTCTTTGCTTTGCAATAAATAAGATGTAATAATGGAATGCATATCAGCCTGCAAAATACAATATGCGTATCAATAAAAAAGAAGATTAAAAATGAACAATAATTCCCCCGATAACATTTAACCCATAAACCGGGTAATTGTTCCAGCGCTGATATTTGCTGCCAAATATATTATTCAGATCGAGCCAGGCGCTGAACTTGTTAGTGATCTTAAACTCAGCACCAGTGCTAAGATCAGTGCCATTGCCCTTTGTTTCATTGTTTTTAAATAATGCAGGAACACCTGAAAATGCAAACACATCCGCTTTTAATAAAACCTGTTTAAATGCATTCCACCTAAAGGACCCTGAAAGCTGAACAGGAATTAATCCCCATGCATTAGAATTATCTTTAAAGCCGGTATAAGTATTCAGATCCAGTGCTGCAGTAAGCGTAAATTTATCCTGGCTAACCACACTCATATCGCCATGCAATTGCAGGTCATTCATCTTACTTTCATTTTTTACTATAAAGCTTCTGCCATCATAATTATCATTTATAAACAGCGGGATATTATTATAGGTAATGAAAGCAGCCTTTGCATTAAAGCTGAAATGCTTACCCAATGTAGCTTTCACGCCGCCATAAAATTGAACTTCTTTGGTATTATATAAAAATGAAGGATCAGCAATGTAAGGATTGAGAGATGTAAATGAGCTGAAACTATTATTTATAAACCGCCCTATCCAACCAGCCTGAACCATTAAAATATTATGCTGTAATTGTGCTTCGCCATAAATGTTTGGCAATATATTCATCACACTATTATCCCAACTTGGTGTTACACCACCGTGAAAAGTAAATTTATCAGAATAATAAACAAGTTCAGGGGCAACCTGGAACAAATTATTTTTAATAGTTGTATTGGTTGCTGTAGATTTATTGGTAAGATGGGTAAGATAAGCCCTGGCAGCTAATTTTAAAGAAACTGACTCACTAAATTTTTTCTCAACAGGAAGATCCGCAATTAAACTGCTCTCATTTATTTTGTTTTCCCTTGAAAAAACATGTGCTACAACATTGGGATTATAATTTACATTAAAGTAATTGGGAACAATATTTCTTAATCCAACTCCAATTAATAAATCCTGATATCTTTTGCTCACAGAATCCTTTGGTAAAGTATGCAATACATGATCGTAACCATACTGATAATATTGGCTGGCTTTAATTCCGGCACTTCCATATATTTCTGTTTTGGGAGTAAAATAACTTCCAGTGCCTAATAATTTTAATTCACTAAAATCCTGGTAAGTTATTTTTCCTTTAGATGAAATATAGTTGCCATATAAATTAACAAGACTTGTTTTTCCAT
The DNA here is from genome assembly GCA_030946075.1 of Bacteroidota bacterium. GTDB lineage: Bacteria > Bacteroidota > Bacteroidia > Chitinophagales > Chitinophagaceae > Ginsengibacter. The sequence goes on from JALYYX010000424.1 coordinate 11,237, forward strand.
CACCAAAACTTAATGCTGCAGCAAGATATGGAGTGGTAAAATTTCCAAAACCAAATTTTGCATAATTCCTTACACCAAGCTGCAGGCCTGTATCCTGCATTAATGCAAGCGGTTTTAATGTTATGGGTTGATAAGAGAAAAATAAATTCTGTGCCGGAATATTATACGCTAATCTAGGTTTTGAAGTATCAGCAACCAATGGTGAAGCAGACAAATTTATTTTTGCGGCATTTCTTAATACAGGTTTATAAGATGAAGTGATATCAATGGTTTGACGCTTTGTTGTATCACGCTGTGCTGTTGAATTGAGAGCAAATAAGCAATAGGCAATAAGCAATATGCAAATTCGAATACAATGATCAACTGGCAAATAGCAATTACGATATAAAGATTTAATTTCTATTTTGGCTTTAGTGTGCATCCCGTATTATTTTAGTTCTGATTTTTAATTGTCAATTGCTTATTGCCTATTGCCTATTGAATTTTAGAATTAGTTTTCTCTTCTGCAATTGCCCTGTCTAATTTTTGTTGCGCTTCATTTTTTATCTCAGCAACCGTTGCATTATTAGCAACACTTTGGTACGTTGCTTTCGCATTAAAATAATCTTTCTGTTGCATATAAATATCTCCCAACAAAATATATGCTTTGGCAACCCAGTAATCATAAGAGCCTGTAATTTTAATAACTTCCATCGCAGATTTTTCTGCAATGGCAAGATTATTTTGAGAATAATAACAATTGGCGATCTCATATCTTGCTTCCGCTCCCCATGCTGATTTATTAATTGAAGCTACAGACTTAAAAGCCGCAATTGCCTGCTCGTATTGATTATTAGCCTGCAATGATTTTCCTAACACTAAATTGGCAATTGATTTATCATCTGTACTCAATCCCTTTTTTGTAAGCAATTCCTGCGCTGATGTGTTGGCCAGCGCATAATCTTTAGTTTGATAATAACTTCTTACTAAACCTCGTAATGCTTCCAATTGATTTTCCTGTGTTGTTGCAATTTCTTTAAGTTTTGTAAAATAATTTTTTGCTGAAGAATAATCCTGTAATTCAAAATAAGATATGCGTGCAGCATTTAATGCAGAGCGTTCTGCATATTTGCTGTTGCCTTTATTTACAACAGCAGCATAACCCGTAACAGCATTTTTAAAATCTTTATTTTTTACATAACATTCGCTTCTGAAAAAATATGATTGTAAGGCAAAAGCACCATCAGGATATTGATTGAGATAATTATTAAAGCCTGCAATAGCATTTATGCAATCACCATTATTGTATTTTAATTCAGCTGCGGAATAAGTTAATGAATCGGCCTCTGTAACGCTGATAACTTTTCCTGAACGCTTTAAAAAATCAACATACTCATTCGGCTTTCCTTCTTCCACATAAATATTTTTCATGTTATCCAGTGCCTCATCTGCCTCTGCAGATTGAGGGTATGAACTAATAAGTTTTTGAAAATTTTTTAGCGCTTCATTATTGTTGTTCATGTTATAATAACTTAAACCAAGTTTTAGGTAAGCCTTTGGTTTTAAGCTTGTTGCCTGCGGTAACAATAAAATATTATTAAGGTAAGGAATGGCATCTTTAAATCTTTCCTGGGCCATATATGTATTGGCAATTTCCATGTTTGCGTCAGGAACAAGATCGCTGGAAGAGTATTGACGTGAAAGCGTATTCAATAACTTTATTTTTTCCTGTGCGTTTGTAATGCCTGCGATCATCGCTTTTTGAAATAATGCATAATCACTTTGCGGTAAAGCATTATTTATTAAATTATCATACATGCTTTTTGCTTTGCTGTAATCCTTCATCATAAAATAACTGTCGGCAGATCTTACAAAAGCATCCGCTTCCAATGCAGTTGATTGTGATGAAATATTTTGGGTTATTTGCTGAAAATAATTTAGTGCCTGTTTGTAATTTTCTTTTTTTAGATAGCTGTAGCCAAGAATATATTTTGCAGAAGATGGAGTTGCCTCACCTTGGGAAAAGGCGCCACTTTGTACAAATGCCGTGGCATAACGAATGGCATCATCATACCGTGATTGTCTGTAAGCAATTTCACTTTTCCAGAAATTAGCATATGGTAAAACTTTTCCTGCGTTTGGATCCTGCAAAATTTTTGTGAACAATTCATCTGCCTGCGAAAGTTTTTGATCGTTCATTAATTCTGTAGCCCTTCCATATAAAATTTTTGGATACACTTTTTGCATGGTTGGCGTCGGCCTGTCGAACGAGCCATATAGAGAAAGTGCATCATTAAAATTATTTGTGTTGGCTAAAATATTTACCAGGATTTCCTTTGCTTCTGTTGCATACGAGGATGTGGGATACAGATCCAGAAAGGTTTTTATGTTGTTCAAAGCAATATCCTGGTAGCCTAATTCGTAGGATAATTTTGCATAATTAAATCGGGATATTTCCTGCTGTTTTCTGTTGCTGCTGTTGTTAGCGCTGTATTGAAAAGCATTTCTTGCATTTACTTTTTGATTTGTTCTTATGTAAAGATCTCCCAGGAGGTACATTGAGTTTTGGCCCAGTGAATCTTTTTCATTGCTTAATTGTTTAAAACCTTCAATGGCTTTTTCAACACGGTTTGCTTCATAATAGCTATAGCTTAACTCATACAAAACTTCTTTGCTTACTTTATCACTGCTGTTAATATAAGCCTCCAGCAATGGCAATGCCTTTGCAAAATTTCTTTTCTCAAAATATATCTGCCCGATCAATAAATTCAATTCTTTTTGATAATATAAATTACCCCGGGCCAAAACATCTTCACCATAATGCAGTGCCTCATCTTTTTTCCCCTGGAAATAATATATTTCTGCAATGTAGTATGGCACAAGGCCAACATACTGCTCCTGTGTTTCTGTTAATTTAAAAGCTTTTAAAGCTTCAGCATAATCCCTGTCTCGGTAACTTATAAACCCATAATAATAATTAGCAGGATAATAATATTTATTTTTCGGCAACTGGTGTATTTCATTAAACAATGGCTTTGCCACATCAAACCTTTTTAAATTAAAATAAGAATAGGCCAGTTCAAACTTCGCATCAGCAATTTCGTCATTGCTTAAATTATCATAGCCTGCTCTTTCATAATAAGTGATGGCATGCTCAAAATCTCTCTTTATAAAATAGTATTTGGCAAGATGATAACTCATTATCTGTTGCCGTGGCTCATTGTTGGAGACCTTAATAAATTTATCGGCTTCGCTTTCCGCAACCTGCTGATCTAACGCTAATGCACAAACAATAAAGTAATAGTCTATATCCTGGTTTAAGTAAGTGTGGCTGCTGGCGGTATTTTCAGGATATTTTTCTTTTAGCTCTTTCAGCAAAGGATAAGCCAGTGCATACTGCTCGTGAATAAAAAAATCTTTTGCTTCTTTATAGCTCCGCTCAGGGTCAGTAACAGTAAAGTTGGCTTGTGAAAAAGAAGAAATAGAAATGGAAAGAAAAGACAAAACAGAAAGGAGTCGGTTCATTAATAGGAAGTTTTTATTTTGTTCAACACCAGTACATGCAAAAGTACAATCACCACGTTGTTACAATGATAAAATAAAACTTTAAATTGCACACCCATTGTTAACACAATTATAAATGTAATTATGAGAAAACTTTTTTCAACAAGATATAATGCAGGCGCATTCAATACTGCCTTGCTAATACTTCGCTTAGGTTTTGGAATTTTATTGGCGCATCACGGTTACCTAAAATTTTTAAATTTTCAGCAAACAGAAGGATTCATGATGGATTTTATGGGGCTTGGAAAATCTACAACAACATGTCTGGTTATCTTTACTGAATTGTTTTGCGCCATTCTTGTTATCATCGGATTATTTACACGCCTTGCATGCATCCCAATAATTTTTTTATTCATCATTATTATTTTTAAAGCAACCGGTCCTGACTTCTTTGGCAAATCAGAACTTCCGGAATTATATCTTGCAGGATTTCTTGCAATACTTTTAGCAGGCCCGGGAAAAGCAAGTGTTGATAATATGATAAGTAAATAATTCGCTTGTTCACATCCGAAACACAGATAAGAATTCATTATGCACTCACAGACCAGATGGGTGTTGTATACTATGGTAATTATGCGCAGTTTTATGAAATAGGTAGAACTGAATCTATACGCACTTTGGGATTTACTTATAAAGAAATTGAGGCCATGGGAATAATGCTGGCGGTTACTGATATGCACATCAGGTTTTTACGGCCTGCGAAATATGATGATATAATAACGGTAAAAACTTCCTTAAGAGAATTACCACTGCATCATAAAATTGTTTTTCATGGGGAAATTTATAACCAGCAAAACGATTTGCTTAATACAGGTGAAGTAACATTATATTTCATAGAATCAAAAACCATGAAACGAATGGATATGCCAGATGTGTTGAAAGAAAAGCTGAAGAACTATTTTAAATAAATGCGTTCTACAATCTGTGATGATCGGCCCGCCAATTCTGTATTGCCTTTTTAATATCATTGGCTTTCATATTTTCATCTGCGGCTTTTTGGGCAAGTGATACAAATTCATCATCGTGTGCAAATCGCAAAGCTATTATCTGTCCAAGTCGCAGGCGGCTATCTAAAGGCTTTCCTGTTAAAACAAAATGCCTGAAGTTTTCTTCAGCCCTTATTGCCCTATCCTGTGCTTTTAATGCAAAACTTCTTACATATATATAAAAGAATACACTAACTAAACTTAAACCAAATATTAATGCAGCTGTAAGCCTGCCAGTTAAATGGTTATAGGCTCTGTAAAAATTCCAAACAGAACAACCAAGGATAACAAGGATTAAGGAAAGAAGCACAATATGATACATTGGTAAATATTGCCTATGGCTTTTATAATTTTGTATTTGCATAATTTTTTTTTATACTTTAAATATTTGATGAATTATTTGCAATGTAACTATAGTTCTTTGGATAATGTTTTAAACAATTAACAATTATTTATTCAGCTGCTGTAAAAGTTTTTTATGAGCCGTACAATTCACCAATTGTATTTAATATTCGTTTTTACATCAGTATTCAAACTCTTTGCAACAGGGCAGTGGTTTCCTGTGCGTTCCAGTATTATTCGGTCTTTTTCTTCTGTGTGTAATGTTGCAGGAAAATGTATATCAATATCTATCTGCCCTACTCTTCTTGGTTCACTCAGCATGTGTTTCGTTATATCAATCTTGGTATCTTTTAGTTCAATATTTATTCCTCTTGCTTTTAAAGCCATAGTAGTTATAATGCATGTTGCCAAAGACACACACAATAAATCTGTGGGAGAAAATCTTTCACCTTTGCCCTGGTTATCCGTTGGGGCATCTGTTTCAACCACAGTACCGCTTTGTAAATGAGTTATGCTGCAGTGCAATTCTCCCTCGTATATAAGTGATGCCGTCATTATGTATTTTTGCATAAATTTACATAGTAAATAATCATTCTACATGCAAAAACTTTTTTTAATAATTCTATCCTTTGCAATTACCTTCTCTTCCTTTGCTCAAAAAAATAAAAAAGAAAAACGTGATCAGTCACGCAAACGGATTGACGCTATGATAAAACAGGAGGAGGAAGGGGTGATAACTTATAAAAAACATACTGCTTTTGGTGCTAAGCTTATCAATAACGGGTACGGAGGTTTTATAGAAATTGGCAGAGCAAAAACGGTAAAAAAAGGAATGCTTTATCAATTAGAAATATCGGAATACAAAAGCACAAAGGAGGAAAAAGAAAATAATTTTACCAACTTCAGCACGCCATTTAGTTTTGGAAAACAAAACTTTTTTTATCCGGTAAAATTGGGTGTACAGCAGGAGATTTTATTTGGTAATAAGTCTAACAAAAACGGGGTAACAATTACAGGTAATTATGGCGGCGGATTAAGTGTTGGCCTGCTCCGCCCATACTATGTACAACTCAGCAGATCCGGTAATTATATAAAATACGAATCAGCAGATAGTGCAAAGTTTTTAGATTATACAGCAATTAGCGGGGGCCCCGGATTCAGCAAAGGCTGGAGTGATCTGCAAATAATTCCCGGAGCTTATGTAAAAACTGCATTGCGATTTGATTATGGAAGTTATAACGAAATAGTATCTGCTCTTGAAGTTGGTATTGTAGGCGATTTTTATAGCAAAAAATTTCCTATCATGGTGCATGATACACAAAAACAATTTTTCTTTACAGGATATGT
>JALYYX010000425.1 GCA_030946075.1 Bacteroidota bacterium
GCAATCTCATAGTAATGGTTTATAGCAGATCGCTTCGGCGTAGAGAAAAAGTTTTTTCTTGATAGCAAGAAAAGCCTTAAAGATTTGCCCTAACGAGAACTTAGTCGTAGCCGAGTCTTCTGCAAGAGACTCGGCGTCAATTATTATTTGCGCCGAGTCCCCGTTGGGAGACTCGGCTGGGACAGGAGAAACCAAGAAGGTTTTCTTATACTTTCTATATTTGAAATCTTTAAAAAACCTTCTTGGTTTTTATTGTTGATCCTTAACTTAATGACATTGAGCTGCGGGATAGAACGGATAGCCCACAGCTGAAGGTTTTGAGCGGCTGGTTGCGGCGAGGACTTGCAGTGATAGCCCGAACGGAAGCTGATAGAAATACCAATGCCCACAGCCCCAAATTCTTCATTTTCCATTACAAAATTCTCAATTAAAACCCTTACCTTTGCTGCCCGAATTAAAAAATTAATTAAACTAAATTATTAACTAAATGCAGAATTACGAATTGATGGTGATTTTTACTCCTGTGCTTTCTGAAGAGGACTACCGTTCTGCTCAGAAAAAATATACTTCCCTTGTTACTGATAACGGCGGTGAGGTTGTGCACGAAAATCCATGGGGACTAAAATCACTGGCGTACCCTATCCAGAAAAGAACCACAGGTTTGTACTGGGTGATGGAATATACAGCGCTATCCGACTTCAATGAGAAGCTGAAAACCCAGCTTCTGCGTGACGAATCAGTTATCCGTCACATGTTCACTGCACTCGATAAATACGCCGTTGAGTACAATGCAAAAAAGAGAAGTGGCGTACGTTCAGGAAGTGAAAAAGCGGAGGTAAGTCATGCCTAAACCAAACGAGATAAAATATCTCACAGCAATTAAAGCTGAAAAAAGACCCAAAAAATATTGCCGTTTTAAAAAGATGGGCATTAAGTACATTGATTATAAAGACGGAGATTTTTTAAAGAAATTTTTAAATGAACAGGGTAAATTATTGCCACGCCGCCTTACCGGGAACTCTTTAAAGTTTCAGCGTAAAGTTGGCGATGCAGTTAAGAAAGCACGCCAGATGGCTATATTGCCTTATGTAACAGATTTAATGAAATAATACCTCAACCCTTGCCCTTCTCCACAAGTGGAGAAGGGGGAAGACAGAGGACAAAAATATTTTTATGCAGGTAATATTAATACAGGATGTAAATAATTTAGGCGGTGCTAATGAACTGGTGAATGTAAAGAACGGTTATGCACGTAATTATTTAATTCCTTCCAAACTTGCTGTAGAAGCAAGTCCATCTAACCGTAAGCAGTTAGAAGAAAAACAAAAGCAGTTAGCTAAGAAAGAAGAAAAATTATTAGCTGAATTAAACAGCGTAATAAGTGTATTACAAAACGGTCCATTAAAAATTGGTGCTAAAACCGGAACTACAAATAAAATTTTTGGCCGAGTAACTTCTGTGCAAATTGCACGTGCAATTAAAGAGCAAAAAGGTTATGAAATTGACCGCCGACGCATTACTATTGTAGATGACGTAAAAGAATTAGGAAACTATAAAGCCAAAATTGATTTTGGTAAAGGGCAGGAAACTGAAGTTGATTTTGAAGTGACCGCTGAATAATTTCTTTTTATAAGAATTTTTATACCCTTCTAATATTAGAGGGGTTTTTCATGTTAATTATATCACTTTTAAAATAAAATATCTTTTTTACCTGAATTGCAATAAATCTGTATATCTTTAATGTTGCATTAATGATTTAGTGTGTTTCTTTTTTGGCTGACGTAACTTTCCAAGTCCTCAGTTCATTGTAAGCCCTAAATCATTAATAGTTTTTATTTAATTTAAAAAAAGTTTTACAATGAACATTTACGTAGGAAATCTCAGTTGGCAAATGACCGACGACGATTTAAGCAGCTTATTTACACAGTATGGTACTGTTACAAGTGCAAAAATTCTTAAAGAAAAAAACACCGGAAGAAGCAAAGGTTTCGGTTTTGTTGAAATGGAAGACGACGAAGCAGCGAAAGCAGCTATCGCAGCCTTAAACGAAAGTGAAGTACAAGGGCGTAAACTTATCGTTAATGAATCACAACCTCGTCCGGAGGGTGAAGGCGGCTACAAGAAAAGTGGTGGTGGCGGTTACGGCGGCGGCAGAAGTGGCGGCGGTGGTTACGGCGGCGGCGGCAGAAGTGGCGGCGGCGGATATGGCGGCGGCGGTGGCAGA
>JALYYX010000446.1 GCA_030946075.1 Bacteroidota bacterium
CGGCTATTCTCAATGTTATTACTGATGTGATGTTTTACTCTTCCTGCTTCAGCCATTCCGCTTGCAGAAATAATAACACATGGGTCTTTGGTGTAATTCAACGCCTTACTTTCTTCAACAGATTTTATAAATCTTAAGCCTTTAAAATTAAACGGATCATTATCTGTCTCTAATAATTTTTGAATATTCTTATTAAAATATTGAGGATAACTTTTAATTACCTGTGTGGCTTCCATGCTTAAAGGGCTATCTACAATATAAGGAACATCAGGCAAACGGTTTTGAGATTCCAATTGGTTTAATGCAAATAAAACTTCCTGGGTTCTTCCAACGCTGAATGCAGGAATAATTAATTTCCCTTTTTTCTGCAAACATGTTTTTGTTATCCATTCAAGAAAAAGATCTGTAGTGTCGCCGATCTGTTCGTGCAAACTATTGCCATAAGTTGATTCCAATAAAATATAATCTGCTTGGGGAAATTCTGCAGGAGACTTTAATATTACATCTCGGTAACGTCCTACATCTCCTGAAAATGTAAGCCTTGTTTCTTTCCCATTCTCATTAATTTTTAAATGAACAGTTGCGCTTCCGATGATATGTCCTGCATCTTTATACATTACCTGCACACTTTCATCAACAGCAAACCATTGATCATATTGCTGGGGTACAAAAAGCTCAACAGCTTTTAATGCATCTTCAGTTGTGTAAAGGGGAAGAAGATATGGTAAACCCTCTGCGGCTCTGCGTTTGTTAACGAACTTCAAATCATTTTCCTGTATGCCTGCACTGTCCTCCATTAAAATTGCGGCAAGATCTTTCGTTGCATCTGTAGCAAAAATTTTTCCGTTAAAACCATCTTTAACAAGCTTTGGAATTAACCCACAATGATCAATATGTGCATGAGATAAAATAAGATAATCTACAGAAGCTGCATCAAATCCAAAGTTCCTGTTAAGATCATTTGTTTCCTGCCCCATGCCCTGGAACATCCCGCAATCCAATAAATATTTTTTTCCATTGGATAATGTTATCAAATGTTTGGAACCCGTTACAGTTCTGGCGGCTCCGTGAAAAGCAATCTTCATAAATAATAATTGAGAATTATAAAATTGAAAATGGAGATTGAAGGTAGCAACAAAAGACGTTTAAAAAGATTTTACTTTAAATGACCATGTAAATAAAAACTCAGCAACTACATCGCCATCTTTATTTGTACCGATGGATTTTGCATTAACACTTTTAGTTTCATTTGAAAAAATTGAATTTTCAATTGCATCCCTGATCTCTTTACCTTCTGCACAAACAAAAAAAGTTTTTCCCGTGGCTTTTTTATAATAGAATGCCTGCATATTTATTATAAGCATGGAAATAGCCGGTTTACTTTTATAAACATGCATCATCCCTAAAACTCCTGTGCTCATTTCTGCAGCCATTGCAAGTGATGCAAAATAAGTAGAGCGAAATGGATTTTGTGTTAACCATTTAAAAGGAACACTTACTTCACTTCTGTCCTCATTAATTTCTTTTATTCTAACACCTGAAAAAAATGCTGCCGGTAATTTCCAAAATAAAAACATCCTGAACTTTACAGGATGCTTCACCATTTTTATAAATTTTTCTGTAGAAGAATTCATTACGTAGATTAAATAATTTGGTTCTTTAAGAGATCTTCAAATACATCTCTTTGTCTGATAAGCTTTGGCTTTCCTTCTTCTACCAAAACCTCTGCAGGCCTGAATCTTGAATTATAATTAGATGCCATTTGAAATCCATAAGCGCCTGCATTATAAAAAACAAGATAATCTCCCTCTCTTACTTCATTCAATTTCCTGTCCCATGCAAAAGTATCTGTCTCACAAATATTGCCAACAACTGAATATATTTTTTCTTCTCCATCAGGATTACTGATATTTTCTATGCGGTGATATGCATCATAAAACATGGGCCGGATAAGATGGTTGAATCCACTATTAACACCAACAAACGTAGTACCAGCACTCTCTTTCATTACATTTACTTTAGTAATAAAATAACCGGATTCACTTACTAAAAATTTCCCCGGCTCAAACCAAACCTGCAATGGCCGACCTCCGGGATTTGGATGTGATGCAAATAATTCATTTACCTTTTTTGCCAATAAGTTAATATCAGTTTCTGTATCACCTTCCCGATAAGGAACTTTAAATCCTCCGCCAAGATCAATTACTTCCAGTTCTTTAAATTTTGGAATGATATCAAAGAGTACTTCAATACCTTTTACAAAAATATCTACATCTTCTATTTCACTTCCTGTGTGAATATGAAGATCGTTTATATGAATGTTATATTTCTCAACAAGAGAAATAATTTTATCTACCTGTTCAACAGGAATTCCGAATTTACTTTTTTCATGCCCGGTAGAAATTTTTAAATTACCACCTGCCATAATATTTGGGCGTAACCGAACACCTGCGGGATAGCTATGTCCGAATTTTTTTCCAAATTTTTCAAGATTGGAAAGACTGTCAATATTTAAAATAACTCCAAGATCTTTTGCCTCTTCAATCTCACTAAATGCTATTCCATTTGAAGTATATAAAACTCTTTCGGCCGGAATACCTGCATGCAGCGCCAGTTTTACTTCATTGATAGAACTGCAGTCAACATTAGCACCTAAAGCTTTAATGTATTTTAAAATATTAATATTGGTGAGTGCTTTGCAGGCATAAAAGAAAACTGTATCAGTATTTTTAAAAGCAGTAGTAAGCTTATTGTATTGTTCGTGGATTTTATCTGCATTATACACGTAAAGCGGAGTGCTAAATTCTTCAGCAATGTTAGTTAATTGTGAGGCAGATAAAATCTTTGGCATGAGCGAATTTACAGTAATTCAAAGTACGATTTACGAAGTGCTATGTACGGTATAATTTTATTTTGAATGGAAATCTGCCAATTGCTTATTGCAAATTATCTATTGTGTATCCTCAGTTTCAGAAACCGGTTCTCCCTGTTTTTCTTCAGCGGAATCTTCGTTATGAATTTTTGTAGCCTCTACTAATTCTTCCATAAGTACTTCCTTTATTCTTGGTAGGTCCTCAGGGCTGTTGATGCCGAAGTAATCCATAAAAGATTTGGAAGTGGTATAAATAAGCGGCTTACCAACTGCATCTTCTTTTCTTCCGGCGATAACCACCAATTCTTTTTCCAAAAGTTTTTGCACGGCATAATCGCAGTTAACTCCACGGATAATTTCTATCTCACTTTTTGTTATGGGTTGTTTATAAGCTATGATGGATAAGGTTTCCAACGATGCAGTAGATAATTTTTTAAGATATTTATCGGCATTTAATTGTGCGATGGTTTTATGATATTCTTTTTTTGTAAGAAATTGCCACCCACCTCCACTCTCTTTCATTTCAAAAGCATACGATTCCGAATCATATTTTTCATGAATTGATTGTATGGCAGATTCAACCTGATCAAGGGTTGCCTTGTCTTCAATAAATCCCAGGGCATTGTTTATAAGATCTACCAATTCTATTGTGCTCAATGGCTTGTCACTGGCAAAAACCAATGCTTCAATATGTGGGATGATAATACTTAGTTCCATAAAACAATTTGCCCATGTGGCAATTCAACAATCAATTATGAATCTACATTCAAATTTACAAATTGTCTAATTGTCAAATTATTTATCCCTGTAATGCTGCAGCGCCACTAACAATTTCAGTAAGCTCAGTTGTAATAGCAGCCTGCCTTGCACGGTTGTAACTTATTTTTAAAGCCTTCAATAATTCATTCGCATTTTCTGTTGCCTTATCCATAGCGGTCATTCGTGCGCCATGCTCACTTGCATTTGCGTCAAGAACTGCTTTGTATAATTGCGTATTCAAAATCTTAGGCATTAGTTCTTCTATTAATACATCTTTATCAGGCTCAAAAATAAAATCCTGTTGCTTTTGGCCTTTTATTTTTTCTGATTTGGGAACAGGTAAAAATTGTTCTGAGACAAATCTTTGTGTTGCTGCATTTTTAAATTCACTGTACACCAATTCTACTGCATCTACCTGACCGCTTGCAAATGCATCCATTGCAAACTTCGCAGCCTTCTGTACATTTTCAAAACTTATATCAGCAAAAATATTCCAGTAATGATCAACTACTTTAAAATTATTTTTTGAAAAATGCTCGTATCCTTTTTTACCAAGAGGAAGAACTTCAGCATTTCCCTTTGCACTTTGTGCACTGTATTTTTCTTTAATAGTTTGTTTGGCAAGTTTTATAAGATTACTGTTGTAACCTCCGCATAAACCCCTGTCGCTGGTAACTACAATCACCAAAACTTTTTCAACAGGGCGAACAGTTGCAAGGTTCATGCTAATATCACCATCTGCATTACTAACGATGTTGCCAAGCATCTCCTGGAGTTTTTTTGCATAAGGGCGCATTTGTGTAATAGCATCCTGAGCTTTTCTTAGTTTTGCAGCACTTACCATCTTCATTGCCTTGGTAATTTGCTGTGTACTTTGAACACTTTTTATCCTGTTTCTTACTTCTTTTAATGCACCGCTCATTGGTTTGTATTTACAGGGCGCAAAGTTATGTGAATGGAGTTAATAAAAAAAGATGAGTAATTATATGAAAAGAAAAAGTCCCGGGGTTCGGGACTTGGATTTTAGTGGTTACACAGGGCTTAATTCGCTTTTTGTGATACCAGTCTGGTCGGTCTTTTAAAAGATAGGATTCAACGTTTTTCTTTTTCGGATATTGGATTTTGAATTGGATTGTTGATGGATCAAAGATATATACCAACTAACTATAATGTTAACCGTTAAGGTTATTGCATTGCCTGTATGCGGTATTAGAAAAAAAGTTTAAAGTAAGAATCGTAAATCTACGATAGCGAAAAAATTCAGTCAACCTGATAATGATCCCGTGGTAGTTGATTAAATTCTTTTTTAAAGGATGCCGAAAAATTACTTAGGTTATGATAGCCAAGCATAGTACCAACCTGAGATACGCTGTATTCGCCGGAACTAAGTAATTCTTTTGCTTTATGCATTCTGTTCTTTTGATAATATTCATACAATCCCATACCAAATGCCTGCTTGTATATTTTCTTTAATTTGCTTTCGCTCATTAGTGCAAGCCTTGCAAGCTTTTCAATTTTAGGAAAAACATCTCCATAATTTTCCAATAATAGCCCTTCAATTTTTAAGATGCTTTCAAAGTCTTTTGAGGATATCGAAAGCATTGGCTCTACTGAATTTCTTTTTAAAATATTTTCTAAAAAAGCTTCGAGCAAACGCAGCACCCGGGTATTTACAAAAAGCACGGGGAGAGATGCGTCTTCGTGATTATTAAAAATATCTGCAAGAATTTTTTGATGCTTTGCATTTATAACATCGTGTACAAAGTTATTTTGCTTAAGAAGTTCGTATTTGTTTGAATTTGAATTTTTAATTTTATCATTCAGCCATTCTTCATTTAATTGAATTGTGAGTCCTTTTACTTCAGTGCCTTTTTTTAAAATAAGTTTTTGTTTTATTCTTGTGTTCGTCATTACAGATGCCCTGTAAGATTTTCCCTCGTTTTCAATTCTATGTTCACCCACTTCAAACTGAATTTTATCAGCGGAGCTGAGATGATAAAAATAAATAAGCAAATGAAAATCTACAGCAGGTTCACAATTATATTCAATGTCGGTATTTAATTTGTAATTAACCAAACGGTAAGAAAGGCCGGGTTCAATAACATGAACTTTTGCATAACCCTTGGCAAATTTTTCAGGATATATAAAACCATTATCTTCTAATTCACAATCAACATGAGAAGAAAAACAATGCAACCAATTTTTAAGATCGGGTTGAATATTAAAGCTTGCATTGGCAACATATGTTGATGGAAAATCAATATAGGCTTGGCTAACATTCATTTTTTCCAGGTGTTTGGAGGTAGATAAGCAATGCTTTCAAATGGTTGCATACCCCTTATAGTGAAAAACTATGCCAAACTATAAAAGTGGAAAAAGAAATTGTTAAACCGGAAATTTTTAATGCCCAATACGGATTGGCAAAGCATTAAAATTTTTGGGCTGAGGTTGCTTTCCAAAAAATTTCTGCAGACGATATGTAAAGCTCAACATGAAATACCGGGTTAGCTTGCTGGTACGTGTATCAATAATTGAGTTTGCTGATATACTTCTAGTAATGTTAGAATTTTGGTTAAATAAATCATAAGCCTGTAAACGGATAATACCATTCTTCTTTTTAAAAAGTTGCTTTTCTACAGAGGCATTCATAATTACCGGATTTTTGCTAACAGGGCCGCTTAAACCCTTGTTAATGCTATATTCAAAATCATATCTTACAACCCAGTTTTTAGGAATATTAATATTGGTTGTGCTTGTAATAACCCAGGAACTGTATTGCTCATTTGGTAAGGTTGTTAGGGATGATGCTGCATTTGCATATTTTACTGAATTGACATTATATGTTGCGCCTGCACCAAACTCTAACCAATCTTTGTGGTTCAACTCAAAAGTTAAACCCTGACTGGCAACCCAGTTCTTACCGATATTTTTTAAATTGTTTATAAGATTAATATTATGATTGTAATTTAATGTTCCGTTTAAAGTAATTATAAATTTCCTGTTTTTATAAGGATGCGAAAATGTATAAAATCCACTGGCATTATAATATCCGCTCACATTTTCAGGAATGGTTAATTGTGCACCTGATGTACCAAGAGAAATAACATTATTTACAATTTGGTTTTGAATAGTACTGAATGCAATACTTGTAAAAAGTACCCTTCCGCTTACAAAATTAAAGTTGTTGTAAAATAAATTTATACTGTGATTAAGAGAGGGTTTTAAATTTGGATTTCCACGAGTTATGTATTGTGAATTAGAAGAATCAATTACCTCCTGCAACTGGCTAAAGCCCGGCTGCTGGGCATCGCCACGATAATTTATGCTAAGCGATTTTGTTTTTGAAAAATTAAACGACAATCTTGCTACAGGAAAAATATTTACTTTTCTTATTGGTTTATAGGCACTGTCTTTTGTAATTGAAAATCCATTAAGATCAACCGGCTGTATGCTTATTCCAAATGTATAATTATATTTTTTTTGTATTGTTCTTAAGGTAACATTAGCCCGGTCGGTAATGTAATTATTTTCATAGTCATTACTTAACTGGCTGCTGAAAAGTTGTGCTTTTGTTACAGGATCAATATTGTAAGTTCGTTTATCATTTCTGGAATAAGAAAAATTATGTGAGAAGGCAACATCAAGAAACCTGACTTTAGATAAAGGCTCAGTGTATGTAAGCCTTATATTGTAATTGTAGTTATCATTCTGCTGCATACTATATAAAAACCGTGCATAATTATTTACAAACGGAACATATTGTACTGTATTGTTCTTTGAATCCTGGTCAGTTTTATTTTCTGATTTTCCGGCAGTAAAATTCAAAGAAAAATTTCTTCCTCTCCTGTTAAACTTATGATTATACAAAACAGTACCGCCTATGTTAGGATTGGTATGTTTTGTAATATTATTATTGTTGCCTTCAGAAGTTTTAATATTATTCTGATTAAAATAATCAAACATTGAATTGCTGTTGCCATTACTGTTTGCGTAAGAAATATTTGGGCTGATTTTTATGTAGTTTAAAGAATCAATATTGTATTCAAGATTAAAAAAGAAACGATGATTATCTCCAATATTATAAAAATTGTTATCCTGATCATTAGTGAATGTACCCGATGGAAAAATGTTTTGCTGTGAAATTAATTTGTAACCCGAATTGTTTCGATGACTGTAACTGTAACTTCCATAAATACTTACTTTTTTACCCCACTGGTCCCGGTAATTAATACCAACTGAATTGGTTGTAGTAATACCATCAGAGCCTCCATTTCCATTTTGAAGTAAAGACATGTCGCCATTACTTACAGCATTCATTACAACCCCTGCTCCTCCCATATCGCTGATAGTTTTTTGTGCATTATTTATCGTTGTTCCCATGCCTCCCCCACCGCCAAAACTAAAAAGTGATTGGCTGGTATTATTTGAATTACTAAAAAGAGAAATTTGCTGATTATTATTAAAATAATTTCCATTAAACGATGCCTGGTAACGGTCTTTAGTCCCAACACCCACTGTGGCTCTACCAAAATAACCTGTGTTCTTATCTTTCTTTAACTGGATATTCATTACTTTTTGCGGATCACCATCTTTAATTCCTGAAATAGTTGCCTGGTCGCCATAATCATCAATTATCTGTATTTTATCTACAATATTTGCCGGCAATTCTTTTGTTGCCGTTTTAGGATCGCCTCCAAAAAAATCTTTACCATTTACTTTTACTTTTGTTACTGCCTTGCCCTGCGCTTTTATGTTACCGTTTTTATCTACCTGAATTCCCGGCATTTTCTTTATAAGATCTTCCACTACTGCATTTTCCTTAACCTTAAATGCATCTGCACGATACTCAATTGTATCTTCTTTAATAGTAATAGGCGAAGCCTCTATCACTACCTCATTCAATACTTTTGCCATACTCACAAGTGTAATGTTACCAAGATCAATTGTTTTTTCGGCTGAATTAACAGGAATGAATTTCGCAACGGGCCTGTAACCCATTGTAGTAATAATTACAGAAAAATTAAATGAGGGAACGCTGGAAAAAGAGAACTCACCTTTTTCGTTTGTGATGATGTAAGAAGTATCTGTTATTTTAGATTTTACAACTAAACCAATCACTGCTCTGTCAATAGGGCTTTTACTTGCAGAATCAATAACAATTCCTTTTACCTGGGCTGATAAGTTTTGAAAAGAAATTATTGTTATAAAAAGAAGTAAAAATATTTTTCTCATAGTAAGTTTCGTAAACGATAAAGGTCGTTTAAATGTAGGGCTTATATTTTTTGCAGTCGGGTTTATTTGAAATTAATAACTTAGTATTAGAATTAACTTTATCGGGCGCATTTTATTGCCTTTCAACTGTTATTTTTCAGCCCTGTAACCCTTTTAATTTGTTTATTTAGAAATATTCTGTTCATTTCCTTGTTTTCAAAACCTCATGAGGCGCTTTGTATCTCTATTCACAGTTTACTATATACCTTTGCAACTCTGTCATTTTGGCTACGAATTTTTTCCGCACCATATTTGACAAAGTAAATTTTAATTACAACTTCAATATAACAATAAGCATATATGGCGGGTATACTTTCTAAATTATTTGGCGGCAATAAAAGTGAGAAGGATGTAAAAAAAATAAGTCCTTTGGTTGGCGAGATCAATACATTCTTTGATCAATATCAAACTTTATCGAATGATGAGCTGCGTAATAAAACGCAGGAATTTAAAACGAGAATTCAACAACATCTTACAGAAATAGATACAGCAATTGCAGAAAAAAAACAGGAGGCTGAAGGGCTTACCGCTCTTGATATTTCCGGTAAAGATTTTATTTACCAGGAAGTAGATGCCATGCGTAAGGAAAGAGATAAAAAAATTGAAGAAGTTTTAAAAGAGATCTTACCCGAAGCATTTGCCGTGGTGAAAGAAACAGCCAACCGTTTTAAAAATAATAAAGAACTTGTTTCAACTGCAACTGAACTGGACAGAAACCTTAGCGTAAAAAAGAATTACATCAGCATTGAAGGCGATAAATCTATTTTTAAAAATACATGGACGGCAGCGGGTGGAGAAGTTACCTGGAACATGGTGCATTACAATGTTCAGTTGATAGGCGGTATGGTTTTGCACGAAGGTAAAATTGCAGAAATGGCAACAGGTGAGGGTAAAACATTGGTATCTACATTACCTGCATATCTTAATGCATTAGCCGGCGAAGGAGTTCATATTGTAACGGTGAATGATTATTTGGCCCGCCGTGATAGTGAATGGAACGGGACAATTTTTGAATGGCTCGGAATAACTGTTGATTGTATTGATAAGCACGAACCTAACAGCGATGAGAGAAGAGCCGCTTACAATTCTGATATTGTTTATGGAACCAATAATGAATTTGGATTTGATTACTTAAGAGATAACATGGTTCACTCACCGGATGAGATGGTGCAGCGCAAACATCACTTTGCGATGGTAGATGAAGTAGATAGTGTATTGATTGATGATGCAAGAACACCGTTAATTATTTCAGGCCCGGTGCCTAAAGGTGATCAGCAGGAATTTCTTTCTTTAAAACCAAGAATTGAAAAAATTGTTGAGGCACAAAAAAAAGTAACAAGCAGTTTTTTAATAGAAGCCAAAAAGAAAATTGCTGAAGGCAACGATGATCCCAAAGATGGCGGACTTGCGCTAATGCGTGCCTGGAGAGGATTACCAAAGAATAGTGCTTTGATAAAATTTTTAAGTGAGCCAGGCATAAAAGTTAAACTACAGAAAA